>NZ_DALZYO010000029.1:0-74504 GCF_031988165.1 Neobacillus sp. | reverse complement strand
GCTATTGGTGACCGGAATCGAGGAAAAAACGAAAAAGTGGTACCCAATGAAGACCATTGGTGACCGAAATCGAGGAAAAAACGAAAAAGTGGTCACCAGTCGACACACTTGGCGACGCACTTAGGAATTACCCAAAATTGAAATTAGTTTAAAGTTTGTACTTTAATAAAAAACTACAATTCACTCGTAACAAGACCATTGTCCATAACCCATAGCTCTAAAATTACGTTTTAATATCTTTCGGATTGTTTTTTTTGATTCAATCACCTTACACCACTCCTGAACCACCTTAGTGGTTATTTTCCAATCTGGAAAAAGAAGCTTTAACTCCTCCACACTCCGTAAAACAGCAGATTCGACCTTTTCCTCGCGCCCACATTCATCACAAACTATATTCTTTTCTCCAACAGAAATCGAAAATGAGTGGCACATTGAACAGGTGATTCCCTTCTGCAGTTGATCATAGGCATATGGGGGTAACTGGGGATATGGTGATTCAATTTGATGCATCGCAACTAGTTTGTCAGCAAGCTTTATGTGTCTCCCAGTTAGCGTGGATGGCATCCTGTCTAATTTTTTCAAAAAACGATTAATCTGTGTCGGAAAGATAATAGGCATGTTTTGAGGTGCTTGATATAGGGTAAACTCGGGGTTGATAAAAACCACCCATGGCTCAATAGGTAATTTGAAATCATGATATTGGAGCATTTGGCGAAGCAGGGATTCACATCGTTTTAATTGGTCTAGCGGATTCTTAATTTCTGATTTAGATTTCGAGTAGAAATTCCCTAATTCGTAATAAAAATCGTCATCATAATTTTTTACATCGAAAAGGGATATGGTTTTCTGAGATATAATGAGGGTATCAATTTGGAACTTTGAGTTGTTAACCTCAAGCAATAAATCGTTTAATATCAAACAATCAGTCTGAAGCTTTTTGGTCAATAAATCAAACATCGCTTCCCCTTCAAAGCCCTTTTCAAGATTTAAATAGTACTGCTTATCTTTTGACGATAATTCCATTCGGGTGTTTAAAAATCTAAACAGCTTTAATTTTAATGATTCAGTCCGATGCTTTTTAAACATATTCCACTTCCCTTCATAACTCTAAGTTAATTTTACAAAAAGATTCTGACTTAGTAGACCAAATGTATGTACATTTTTTAACATTTCTTGACAAATATCCAAACTATTTATAGGAAATAAATTGGAATCTATGATAATCTTATTAATAGAATACAAGATATACGATTGAGAGGAGAAACGTATGAAAAATAGAGTAATTGGTAGTTTCTTAATGTTTGTATTATTACTCGGGATTTTTAATGGCGCATCATTGAAACAGGCAGAGGCGGCCGAACAACCGAATATGATTGTAACTGCGATCAAGCTGCCGGTCTATCGGAATTTCGAAGAGCTTTCAGACCATCAAATTCATTTAAGTTCAAGTTATACGCGGTATGCCGAATTATCCTATAACGACAAAGTAACCATTCTAAGCGAAAAAGACTATGCAGCAAAAATCCGCATGGAAGATGGACGAGAGGGCTGGGTTCATAGAGCCTACTTGAACAGCGATATCAAAAATCAAACCTGGCTTGTGAAAAAGGGGAGAAATCTTCGGGACTCCTCAGATGGGTCAAAGCCAGTTATCGGTTCAATTCCGGACAACACCAAGGTTTATGTCCTAGAGGTAACCCCTGACACAAAATATTACAAGATTGAAACCGTAGATGAACCCAAGAAACAAGGCTGGATTTACAACTGGTATCTTGAAAAAGAACAGTTTATGTCCATTAACGGCGGCAGCGATGTCATCCCATATGAATTTGGAAAAGAAGGAACGACCACAAATAGTATTTCTATTTTCACACCCTTGAACACAACTTCTAACGTATCGGATAAAGCCATTAACCAGTTCATTAACTACAAAACAAAATGGACAAATACGTTAATGACGGGAATGGGTTCATCCTATATTGAAGCACAAAACAAAACAGGCTTAAATGCCATTTATCTTGTAGCACATTCAGGATTAGAGACAAAGTGGGGTACCTCGGGGATTGTTGCAAATAAATATAATTACTATGGTATCAATGCAAATGATCTTCAACCTCTAACGAGTGCCTATGATTATTTTTCAAAAAGCAGCGGAATTGTTGCTGGGGCGATATTTATCAATCAAATGTATGTAAATAGGGATACGTTAATGAAGGATTCCTTAGACCCCTATAAACAGCCGACCCTTGATAATATGAGATTTAATTCCAACTATCATCAATACTCATCCGATGAGGCATGGGCAAGCAAAATTGCTCAAATTGCCAAGGAATTTACCGCTTTCACCGCAAATACCGGCTGGAAAAATTTAGATGGTAAATGGTACTATTACAATCAAGATTGGACCCTCAAAACGGGCTGGCTGCAAGCGGGCGGCAAATGGTATTACCTCAACCAGTCTGGGGTTATGCAAACCGGCTGGTTGTATTCAGGAGGTAAGTGGTACTATCTCGATAATGGTGGTGTCATGAAGACAGGCTGGATAAGCACGGGCGGCAAATGGTACTTTCTTGATGGAAATGGTGCCATGAAGACGGGCTGGGTTTCCGCTGGGGGCAAGTGGTACTACATGAACAAAAGTGGTACGATGCAAACCGGCTGGGTATTGGTCAGCGGCAAGTGGTATTACCTATACAGCGATGGTCATATGGCAGCCAACACAACTATTGGCAAGTACCGATTAGGAAAAAGCGGTGCAATGATCTAATTAATCAAAAAGGAATCACCCTTATGAACGGCTAAGGGTGGTTCCTTTTCTATTTTAAAATAGTAATGAAGCAAGATGAGGCGGAAAAGAGTCGAAAAACCACCTAGTAATTTACAGAAAATTCGACATGATTCACCACTTTTAGATACCCTATTGATAAATTCAATAGCTTTAAAGTCACAAAAAAACAGGCTATTTTCCTGTTCTTTCAACATTTTATTAAAAAAAATCCAAAAAAAGTCGAAAAAGATCAATTTTTGAAACATTCCTGTAATACTATTAAAAAATAACTGTAAATTAAATCTAGTAACTTCTATGAGATACTAGTATTAACAAAAGAGAGAGAAGAAGAAACAAGGAGGTCATCATGAAAAAGCTAGTCATCAGTGGTTTACTATCATGTTCTTTACTCTTGAGCGGATTAATCGGTGGACATAAAACAGAAGCAGCATCAATGGGAGATACGGTTACGAATATAGCTCTTGATTATTTGGGTGTTCCGTATGAATGGGGAGGAACAACTCCAAATGGATTTGATTGTTCTGGGTTTACTAGTTATACATATAAGCAAGCGGGAATTTCCTTGCCTCGGACAGCAGCAGATCAATTTTCACAAGGACAAGCTGTTTCAAAAGGCAATTTAGTTAAAGGTGATTTAGTATTCTTTAGTACATATAAGGCTGGAGCTTCACATGTAGGTATCTCTTTAGGCGGTGACAAGTTCGTACATGCATCTACTTCTACAGGTGTAAAAATTAGTTCTTTATCAGAAGCTTACTACAAGAACACGTACATTGGCTCGAAGCGAATCGGTAACTACAATAACGGCTGGGTTCTATCTGGCGGTACTTGGTACTATTATAAAAATTCTGTAAAGCAAACGGGCTGGCTTAAAGATAATAGCCAATGGTACTACTTAGCAGAAACAGACGGTGCGATGAAAAAAGGCTGGTTGCTAGATGGCGATAATTGGTATTACTTAAACTCGAATGGTGCAATGCTCACGGGCTGGGTTTATTCAGGAGAGAAATGGTACTTCTTTTATAATGATGGAACAATGGCAAAAGATACAACAATCGGCGATTATGCATTGGATAGTAATGGTGCCTGGATTCAATAAGGAAAAATGTTGAAAGCGAAACATTCATGACGGTTTCGCTTTTTATTATGCTTAATAAATCGAGCCATTAAATAGATTTCCATGCTGCTGGAACCATTTCCTTAGCCAAGTCATAATCTGGATGGTTGGTAGATTGCAATAGTAGGTCTAAAAAACTTTAACATTTACGTGAACTACAGAGCAAAAAGGCTGGAAATTCGACACCATTTGCGGCTCAGAGTTTCTTTTCATTCTTTTTTTTGTTACAATTAGTTGTAAAAAATTAATCGTCATTCATTGATGGGTAGATATTATCGTCAAAGAATAATATAAGATTATTGTCATTTAAAGTATGGTTGGAAAGGAAGTTTCGTGATGAATAAAATTTGTGTCATTGGTCTTGGTTATATCGGTCTCCCAACATCTGTTATGTTTGCCAATAATGGCCTGCATGTTCATGGTGTGGACGTAAATGCTGCGGCCGTTGAAAAAATTCAACATAAACAGCTTCATATTGAAGAAAACGGACTACAAGAGCGGCTTAATGCTGCGATTGATAGCGGAAATTTAACGGTTTCAACTACTCCGGAAACAGCAGATATCTTTATTATCGCGGTTCCATCACCAATCAATTCGGATAAAACCGCTGATATGAAATATGTTGAAGCGGCCACAAAGTCGATTGTACCTTATCTTGAAAAAGGCAACTTAGTCATTTTGGAGTCGACAGTTCCACCTCGTACTGTTGAGGATATTATGATTCCAATATTAAAAGAAAGTGGACTTGAAATAGGGACAGAATTGCTCGTTTCCCACTCACCTGAACGCGTTATTCCTGGGCGCGTCTTTGAAGAACTTGTTAATAATAGTCGGATCGTCGGCGGCATTAACGAAGAATCCTCAGAAAAAACGAGAGACCTTTACCGTGCCTTTGTTAAAGGGGAAATTTTCATAACGGATGCGACAACCGCTGAAATGGTTAAGGTTATTGAAAACACGTTCCGTGATGTGAACATTGCCTTTGCCAACGAGCTGGCACGGGTCAGTGAAAATATGGGTGTTAACGTGTGGGAGGCAATCAAGCTGGCCAACCATCACCCACGCGTCAATATTCACCTTCCAGGTCCGGGTGTTGGCGGTCACTGTATCGCAGTCGACCCATGGTTCCTCGTCGAGCAGGATCCGGAAAATGCAAAAATTATTCATCTTGCCCGTCAAACAAATGATTCGATGCCGCTTTATGTGGCTAATAAAGTTAAAGCCATTGCGGAACAGCATCAAATTAAAAATCCAAAAGTGGCTGTTTTGGGCTTGTCCTTTAAAGCTAACATTGATGATATGCGAGAAAGTCCATCTGTTGAGGTCGTTCACCATTTAAATGAGCTGAATCTTGAGCTAACTGCTTTTGATCCACATATTCATGAAAAGAAATTACCTCAGCAATCACTAGAGCTGGAAGAAACATTGAAAAATGCGGATATTGTTCTCATTTTAACTGAGCACGACGAATTTAAGATTCTCGATCCAAAGCAGACCGCCAATCTTGTTCGTTCAAAAATTGTTCTCGATACAAAAAATTGCCTCCCGCGTGAATCTTGGGTCAAAGCAGGTTTTGATCTACGAGTGTTAGGGGATTCTAAAAATAGTTAAATAAGCAACTAACTGCGGCAAAAATGCTTTGCCACAGTTAGTTTCACGTGAGAAGCCTAAATAAAATCAGGTGGTACATTATGAAAGAAAACTTTCTCGGCGTTGATGTTTGTGATTATGATTACGACCAGCTCGCCTTGTTATTAATGCAGGATATCGAACACAAGAAGAAATCGTTTATCGTGGCCATCAATCCGGAAAAAATCATGAAGGCACAAGAGGATGAGGCACTCAGAACGCTCTTGAATCGTGCCGATTACCAGATTCCAGATGGAATTGGCGTTATTTTAGCCTCGAAGCTAAAAGGCGGCAAGGTGAAAAGCCGTGTGACCGGGATTGATATGATGCTAAAGCTCTGTAAAACTGCTGCAGAGCAAGGGAAACGAATCTTTTTGTATGGTGGAAAGCCGGGAGTAGCCGATGCGGCGAAGACGGAACTTGAAAAACAAATCCCGGGCATCCAAATTGTCGGTACCTTACATGGTTATGAAAAAGATGAACAGGTAATCGTTGATACGATTAATCAGCATCAACCGGAGATTATGTTTGTTGCATTAGGAAGTCCAGCCCAGGAATATTGGATTGTCAATCACATGAATCAAGTGACTCCCTTTGTTTTTCAGGGGGTTGGCGGTTCCTATGATGTAATATCAGGCAATCTCAAACGAGCACCAGAAGTTTTCCAATCACTTGGCCTTGAATGGTTTTACCGTTTGATGAAAGAGCCGTGGCGCTGGAAGCGGCAGTTAATTTTGCCGAAATTCTTATTAAAAACGATGAAAAAATAACTCTTTACCTGGCCTTTCTCAAACAATAAAGGGAGAGGCTATTATTACAGGAAAGAAGGAGGAAGAATATGGCTATGGTTATTGATAACCTAATTAAACAATTGCGAGCGAGCAAATTCTACGGTCTTGCCAAAAATAATTCGATGTTAATAAAAGTAAAAAGAAAATATGACAAAGCTCAATATCAAAAACAGAAGGATATGGTCCATGTTCACGGCCTGCAAACCTTGAAACATATGAAGGAAGCCTTTGCGGAAATCGGTGAGGAATTCTGGCTTGATTATGGGACACTGCTTGGGGCAGTAAGAGAAAAGGATTTTATCGGCCATGATAAAGACCTTGATATTGGCTGCTTCGATTTTGACGACAAGAAGAAGGCTGAGCTCGTTAAGGTCCTTGCCAAAAAAGGCGTAAAGCTTTACAAGCAGTACGAAATGGACGGAAAGATATTCGAGCAGGCGTTTCATTTTAACGGCTTACATATCGATGTCTTTTATTATTGGAATAAAACCGAGGATACCGTCTGGTGTTATTTCAGTGAGATAGGTACAAAAATGGAATTCGAAAATCGTCCAGACCATCAAATTGCCAAAGGTTATTTCACTTCCACTGTCACTTCTCATTTTTCCGGGTTAATGGATTATGAATTTAAAGGGGAGTCCTTCAAAATTCCAACAAACTATCATGAGTATTTGATCGATAACTACGGTCCATCCTATATGCAAATAAATGAAAACTGGGTTTCCGGGGAATCACCTGACAATATTGAGCGGATTGATAAGCCGGTTATTGTAAAGGAATATATATAAATTTTGATAAAGCCTAGCTCCAGCGTCCAGGTGCTGGAGCTTTTCTGATTGGTGCTGTCTCCAAGTGACAGGACCTTACTTTTAGATTAAAGGATTGTTATTATGCAAAAATCGCTTGTAAAGAATGCTATTTATAAAATTACCTTAAACTTCTTTAATCTCATCGTTCCTGTTATCATTGGGGCCTATGTTTATCAAACATTAGGTCATACTGCTATCGGCAGAGTAAAGACCGGGGAAACGATTTTTAACTACTTCTTTATTTTTGCTGCCTTTGGTATTTATCAATATGGACTGCGCGAGGTTAGCCGAATAAAAACGGATAAACAAAAGGTCAATCAGCTATTTACAAGCTTATTTACACTTAGCCTTCTGACTAACTTTGTGACTCTGTTTGCTTATTTGGCCGTTTCCTATTTTGGTTATGGCACCAAGGCTTTATTTCCGGTATTAATGGTTTATTCAACTAACTTTCTACTAAATATTTTCTTTGTCGAATGGGTCAATGAAGCCTATGAGGATTATGGGTTTATCACGATTAAGACGGTCATTGTTAAAATCATCTATGTGATTTTATTGCTCACGTTTGTAAAAAGCGCTGATAACTATCTGATCTTTATTGGTCTACTCGCTCTTTCAACGGGTTTGAATAATATTATCAGTTTTATTTATGTGAAAAGAAGAGTAAAACTAGACTTCTCTAACATTCAATTTGCTCCGCACCTTAAGCCGCTGCTTCTCGTGGTTATTTTTTCTAACGGAAACGTTCTGTATACCCAGCTTGACCGTTTTATGCTCGGAGAATTCGTCAGTGAAAAATCGGTGGCTTATTATACGATGGCTCAGCAAATTGCGACGATGATTAATGCCCTGATGCTTAGTATTATTCAGGTTACCATTCCAAGGCTATCGTATTTAATCGGTGGGGAAAACGACGAACAGTATTTAGATTTGCTTAAGAAAATCGCAAAAGTGTATTCAGCGCTTCTGTTTCCTGCTGCCATCGGGCTTTATGTCATCGCTGATATTGCGGTCATTCTATATGGTAAAGCGGAATATATCCCTGCTGGGCCGGTTTTATCCATTTTCGCTCTCTATATGATTACGATTGGTTTTGAATCCATTCTCTCTAATCAAGTTATTTATATTAAAAAGAAAGAGAATATCTTGGTCCGGATGATTTTCATTTGTGGGATTGCTAACCTGGCATTGAATTCTCTCTGTCTATATTTTGGCGTACTGGATGCAAAAACAGCTATTCTCACAACGGCGGCTGCAAATGTGTTGCTAATTGCCTGTGAGTACATCTACATTCGAAAATATCTTAAAATACCCTTCCAGTTATTTTCATGGACAAATTTAAAATATCTCGTATTTTCGTTACCCTTTATTCCTGTATCGTGGGCGATTCGTTCGGTTTTTAGTGGCACGCTGCTGCTCTTTATCTTAATCGTAGTTGCCTGTGGCCTAATATATTTACTGCTCCTACTGGCGACAAAGGACGAAATTGTGACACTGTTTACTTCGAAAGTGAAGGGCAAGTTTTTGAAAAAGTAATCAACGGTTTTCGGGCTGCTTATTTTAAGCAGTCTTTTTGTAGTGTAAGAATTTATTACATTGAACTTTGAGAATTGTCTAGCGTAAGCACCCTAATGACTAGAGTGTTTGCGCTTTTCTTAGTTGTTAAAAATAAAAAATGAAGAATACTAATACCTAGAGTTGAACGACGATTTTCATTTACAGAACCCGAATATACATGTAATATTAATATGTTCAAAAAATGAACAATATTGAAATTAAGTTAAAGTTAAGGAAACTCTTCTATTGTAAATATTGTTATTTCAAAAGAGCTGAGGTTTCAAATATGTCTACTTTAAAAAAGAATTTCCTTTATGTCCTCCTGCAGCAATTTGTTCTGATGGGGCTTCCATTTTTAACTATCCCGTATATTTCAAGGGTACTCGGGCCGCATGGTGTTGGTCACTACAGCTATAGCTTTTCATACACAACACTGTTCATTAATGTGTTCCTTCTCGGATCTAATTTGTATGCAATCAGGGAAATCGCCAATGTAAAATCAGATTCTAAGCAGTTATCCCGTTCCTTTAGCGAGATTTTTCTAATTCGAACCGGCTTATTGGCCATCGCAACGGTGATTTATTTCATTTGTGTGCCGCTCGTTTGGAAAGGTGACGCTGTTTTTTATTGGCAGTCATTAAACCTTATTGGTGCCTTTTTTGATATTACCTGGCTTTTTCAGGGACTAGAAAAATTCAAGAAGGTGGTTACACGAAATATTACCCTGAAGCTTTTGGGCTTTGGGAGCGTGTTTGTTTTTGTAAAAGATGAGAATGACCTTGTGTTATACACGATAATCATGGGTGCCGCCGTCATTATCGGTAATGCTGCCCTCTTTTACCGCCTGAATCAGTATGTCCGCCTAGTATGGCAAAACACAGAATTCAAGCGACATTTTAAGCAGATGTTAATCTTATTTATTCCTAGCTTTTCGGCGATGATTTATTCCGTCCTCGATAAAACGATGCTTGGAATCATGTCCACGACAGATCAGGTTGGTTTTTATGAGCAGGCTTACAAAATTGTGTATATGATTTCGTCACTAATTAACATTTCAGGTGTCGTCATGCTGCCGCGAACCTCTTCCTTAATTACTGAAAAAAGGTTTGAAAAACTGATGGAGGTGCTTCGTAACGGAGTAACCTTAACGATTTTTCTTGTCCTACCGATTACGTTTGGATTTTTCGTGATTTCAAAGGATTTTGTGCTGTGGTTTTTGGGGGATAAATTTCAACCAAGCGGTACTATTGCAATGATGATGGCTCCGATTATTATTTTTAAATCGTTAGGGGTTATTTTCGGTTCGTGGTATTTAGTACCGATGAAGAAAAATAAAGAATATACGCTGCCAATCGTCATTGGCGCTTGTTTGAACTTCATCCTCAACCTTGCGTTAATTCCTCGCTTTGGTGCAGCGGGAGCAGCGATTGCGACGACCGTTACTGAAGGACTGATACTGGTCATTCAATTGAGGTTCTTGAAGAATGTTCTTAAGCAAAAATCTTATCCCATGAAGGCCTTCGTGTTGTATTTGCTCGCTTCCATCGCTATGGCCATTGTCTCATATGAAGCCCCCTTGTTTTTCCATCTTTCGCTGCTGCTAACGATTTTGCTAAAAGTATGTGTGGGTATCGTGGTCTATTCAGTAATTTTGATGTTGTGCCGGGATAAGGTGGCACTTGGACTTGTGAAAAAAATCTTTCTCTTAAAAGCGAAGGTAAAAAGTGGGTGATTGACGTCTGTTTTCAGACGTTTTTTTATTTTCTATTCTTTTTCTCTTCATTTTTTGCTACTATTATTTCGACATATCTTACGATTGGAAAGAGGGAAAGCAACTTGGTCTTTAGTAATCTTGTTTTTTTGTTTATTTTCCTACCTTTAGTGTTGGTTACATATTATCTCGTCCGCAATGAATTACGAAACTACCTGCTGTTAGGATTTAGTTTGGTTTTTTATGCATGGGGTGAGCCCAAATATGTTGTGGTTATGATATTTTCTATTATTCTCAACTATATTTTCGGTTTACTTGTCCATTCCTTTCGCAATCATAAAAGCCTAAATAAAATTATTCTTGGGGCAGCCATCCTAACTAACCTGCTCGTCTTAGGCTACTATAAGTACATAAATTTCTTAATCAACAATATCAATGAATTGCTTTCGACTAATATCCACATGGATCCAGTGGTATTACCAATTGGAATTTCCTTTTTTACGTTTCAAGCCATGTCGTATGTTATCGATGTTTATCGACAACCAGGGGAAGTTCAAAAGAATCCCTTTGATTTGGCATTATATGTTGCTCTCTTTCCACAATTAATTGCTGGACCAATTGTCCGCTATAATGAGATCGCAGCTCAAATTAAGAAGCGATTTGTCGATATTGAAAAGTTCTCAGAAGGAATTCGAATTTTTATTCTTGGGTTATCAAAAAAGGTATTAATTGCTAACCAAGTCGGTTTCGTCGCTGATGCCATTTTTAACAAACCTACCTCAGAAATGAGCGTATTGCTCGCATGGATTGGCATAATTGCCTATTCCTTGCAAATCTATTTTGATTTCTCCGGTTATTCGGATATGGCGATTGGTTTGGGGAAAATGTTCGGCTTTGATTTTTCAAAGAACTTTAACTATCCCTACATCTCAAAATCAATCGGTGAATTTTGGCGGAGATGGCATATCTCTTTAAGTACATGGTTTCGGGACTATGTCTATATCCCGCTTGGAGGCAGCCGTGTTTCAAAATTTAAAAGCTACCGAAACTTATTTATCGTTTGGGGGCTGACAGGGCTATGGCACGGCGCCAGTTGGACGTTCATTGCCTGGGGGCTGTACTACGGCATTATCATTGCGCTGGAAAGGGCTTGGCTGGGGGGATTTTTAGAAAAGCTGTGGACACCGATAAGACATGCTTATGTCATCCTTATTTTCCTTATTGGGTGGGTCTTCTTTAGAGCGGATAATTTCTCCTATTCATTTGACTTTATCAAAACTATGTTCGGAGTGAATCAGCAGCCACTTTATGATAAGTTGTCCATTTATTATTTATACGATTATGGGGCGGTTATCCTTTTGGCGATGATTATTAGTACACCGATAATGCCGTTTATTGTTAGAAAAGTAAACAAATTGGTTTCGAACTCTTTCTTGCAATTTTCTAACCAGCTGATTGTTTCGGGAATACTCCTATTCCTATTAATCGTCAATATTGTTCATATGGTAAACTCAACCTTTAATCCATTTATATATTTCCGATTCTAGGGAAAAGGGAAGGAATCTCATGAAAAAATTCAATAATATCTTGTTCACACTAGTCTTCTTAGGCATCATTTTTAGTGTTGGGACAATTTCTTTTCTTAAGCAGGACCGTAATATTTCTAGTATTGAAAATAGAACACTTGCCCAGCGGCCCGATCTCACCAAGCAGTCGTTTCTTTCAGGTGAATACTTTAAAAATTTCGAAACCTATTTCTCAGACCAATTAGCGGGCCGCGACGAAATTATCAAGGTCTACACGGAGGAACAACTCTTTCTGAACAAGACCATTATTAATAATATTGTGGTAGCAAAAGATAATTGGCTCTTATATAATCCGTCAACTGAAAATGTAAAGAAAGAAATGGATAAGTCTTTATCCAATCTAAATAATTTAGCGGATACATTCAAAGGAACAGGGGTTGAATTTTATTTTGCCGCTGCACCTTACAAAATGAATATCCTTAAGGATATCTATCCTTCTTATATTAATGAGCAACTTGGTGTACAAAATCAAAAATATTTCATGAGTCACTTGCCAAGTTCATACCATGGAATCAATCTCTATCAGTATTTCAAACAAAACTATTCAGAGCCACAATTAAAATCGATGTATTTTAAAACAGACCACCATTGGAACATAGAGGGTGCATTTGCTGGTTATCAAGAAATCATCAAGCAGATGAGTGCCGCCTCCAAGCAATTTAAGGCAAAACCAGTTAATAAAGAAAACTTAAGCTTAGTTTGTAATCATAAATCTTCTTTTGTTGGCACCCTAAATCTAAGACTCTACAGTTTAATTGATACAAATGAGGAAAAAATATGTTATTATGACCCGGTTTTTAATCCTAAAACAGGAAAAGTAACAGTCCAAACAGGTACTGGGGATGCACTGACTAATATAAATCAAATTTATGGGGCAGGTTTTAATAAAAAGGAAGTATTATACGGAGATTTATTCACATGGGATTTGGCTGAAATTAACTATGAATATCAAAACACTGGAAATGACCTACATCTTTTAGTTCTTAAAGATTCCTATGCCAACCCCATTCAACCGTTTATTGCTGAGCATTTTAATAAAACATCGGTCTTAGATATTAGACATTACCATAAAACATCGGTTGCTCAATATATCAAAGATAATAAGATTGATATCGTACTTTTCCTTTACAATGACTCTAATTTAACAGGAGCAATGTACGAATTTTAACCCTTATTTACTCTAAAAGCTAAAGCTGAATAAAACAATAACAAAAGGAGAGCTTATGCTGCTCCTTTTGGTGTTTTTCAGAGAGTGATTGATTTCCGCTGGAAAAAGGCAAAAAGACTTGATAATACTTTGGATAAACGATAACATTATTTTGATTTGTTAAAATTGAATCGATATCTTTTTTACAGAGGGGTTTCTATTGACGAAAATTCTTTATTTACTAAATTTCGTTGGCAAAGGCGGTACTGAAAAGTACGTCTTAGATTTAATTCATGCGGTAGGACCGGAGAATTGTGTCTTTATTTATTCAGAAGAAGGTCCTGGTCTTGAGGATTTTATCCATGCAAAGGTTAAAATGTATCAAGTAAATATGAACGGTCCATTTGATTTTAACGCTGCAAAGCAAATAAAACGGATTATTCAAGCTGAAAAAGTTGAGGTTGTTCATGCGCAATTTTTAAGGGAAAACTACTTGGCGATTCTCGCTAAAATCATGGGCGCACGCTGCAAGGTCATTTGGACTTATCATGTCGATGTGCCGATGGGGAAGGCGATAAGGAGTCTCAATAAAATGATGACGTCTTTCAATCATAAAGTCATTACCGTTTCGAATTTTATGCATCAGCAGCTAGCGAAAAAGGGAGTTTCACTGAATAAGCTAACCTTAATTTATAATGGTGTCGAAGGTCCGGCTGATTCACATCCATTAACAAGCTTAAGAGAAGTTCCTGTTATTACCGTAGTGGGCCGCCTGCGCGAAGAAAAGGGCCAAGACTTTCTTATTAACAGCTTAGCAGATCTAAGAAGCCAACATCCGAGTCTTAAGTGGGAATGTCTTATTTACGGTGAAGGTCCGCAGCAGGAAGAACTGGTTTCTTTAGTGCAACACCTTAACTTAAGAGATTTTGTTCAGTTTAAAGGTTTTTCCACAAATAAGGAAATGCTATACCTAAACAGTGACATCGTTGTTGTGCCATCAAGTAATGAGGCATTATCCTATGTGGCGATGGAGGCTTTGTCCTATAGCCGGGTAGTGGTTGCTACGAATGTCGGTGGACTTCCCGAGGTTATTAAGCCTGGGGAAACCGGAGTACTTGTCGAATATGGCAACCGAGAAGAGCTGGCAAATGTTCTTCATAGCGTGCTTACCAATCACGAACTAGTTCAAAAGCTGTCAAAGTACGGAAGGAAATACTTTGATGAGCATTTTACCCTTGTAAAAATGATTGAAGAAACAACTGCAATTTATAAGCATTAATTTAGAATATAGGAGTACAAATCAATGAAATTACTTCAAAGTGAATTTTCAATACTATTACTAGGAATATTAGCCGTTATCGCTGGACTTGTGATAGGCAATACCAAAATTGCCTTGCTGATTTCCTTACTGATTGCAATATGTTCTTTTTTTAAAAAAGAAACAGGTTTATTTTTTCTACTTGTATTTATTCCAGTTCGCCCTTTTTTAATTACGGTTAATCCAGGATTCAAAATTATCGGGGATGCCATTATAGGCTTACTGTTAATCAGAACGATTTTTGACTATCGCAAGGATATTAAAAAACTGTTCAGCTTCCAACCTTTTGAATGGGCCTTTTTCTCTTTTGCCATAATCGGTGTGGTTGGTGCATTAATAACAGATGTGTCAATAAAGGCAATTATTTTTCAACTACGGGCCTATTTTCTGTTTTATGTGATCTATTATGTGGTTAAACGAATGGAATTAACGAATCAAACGATATGGAAAGGCTCGATTATTACTTTCTTTGTCGCTATTGTCGTATCATTTCAAGGAATAATTGAAAAAATCTCAAGTAAAACGCTTTTAATGCCACAAGAGTGGCAGGAATGGGTTTTATCTCCCACGAATAGAATTAGGGTATATGGATTAATCAAGGGACCAAACGAACTATCCTTGTATTTATTAATCGCCTTCTTTATCACTTTATATATGCTTAAACATATTCAGGGGAAACTTCGTTATGCTGTTTATGCTGGTCTGACGTTAATCGGGACAACAATTTTACTGACCTATTCACGTGGAACACTGCTCACGCTCTTCGCCTTTTTGATTGTATATATCGCCAGCAAAATTCAATGGAAGCAGCGTCAATGGAAGCAGCTAATAGACACCGTCGGCAAACGTCAAATGAAGCAGCTAATACCTCTAGTTCTGATTTCGTTTATTTCCATGGGTCTCTTTATCGGGGTTAACCAAGCTTCTGACGTGTATTACGAACATTATTTATCTGAGGACGGCGACTCGTATGCGCAAGGGAAGGATAAAGATAATGGAATCGATCGGTATAAAAATGCTTTTGGAGAAGAAACGATTGGACAAAGCAGCACAAGTGGACGTATCTATTATGTGAAAAAGGCTATTGAGATTTTTAAAGACCATCCAATTATCGGTACAGGGTTTGGGACCTTTGGAGGAGCAGCAACCCTTACTTATTCCTCTCCCGTTTACGAAAAGTATCATATTGATAGAAACTTCTATTCAGATAACCAGTACATTTTAATTCTTGCAGAAACAGGTATCCTTGGAATTCTTTCAATATTTATGGTTGGATTTTTCTTATTATCTACCATCATGAAAAATAGAGATAAGGTCTATGGTCCGTTACTTATTTATTTCTTTGTAGCCCTTATTGTCGGTAGTTCCGTTTATAACATTTTGGAAAATGACTCATTTATGATGTACTTCTATCTTCTGTTTGCCATTGCCTATCAGAAGAGTAAAAGTGTAAGTAATCCATAAGTTTGTCTAAAAAGATAGAAGGCCTGGGATCCTCTCCCGTGGCCTTTTCTGAATTTAATTTTAATATCCTAACTATCGGCTAGTAAAGCCCCATATTTGTAACTTTTCATGATAACTATCGTCAATTTTCTTGGTTAGCATAAAAAGTGAATCTGGACATAAAGGTTTTACACAATAGAGAAATGAGGTTTTACATGAAAATCCTTTTAATTTCAAATATGTATCCGGATAAGGAATATCCGAATTACGGAATATTCGTGAAAAATACAGAAGAAATCCTAAAAAGTGAAGGTTGGACAGTAGATAAAGCTGTTCTTTATAAAAGTCATAATAAAGCGAGCAAATTATTTTCATACATATTTTATTACTTGAAAATAATAACAAAAGGAATCATGGGTGGTTATGATGCAATTTATGTGCATTACGCTTCACATAATGCCTTTCCGTTGATCATTTTAAAAAAATTGAAACGAAATTGTAAAATTTTTACCAATGTTCATGGCAGTGATGTTGTCCCAGAGGTTAAATCTCAGGAAAAATATCAACCATATGTAAAAAAACTATTACATCTGTCTACCATCATTATTACACCATCAAATTACTACAAAAAACTAGTGGCGGAAAAATACCAGGTTAAAGATACTAAAATAAAGGTTTTTCCTTCAGGTGGGGTAAATAAGAATATTTTTCATAAAAAAGAAGATCGCCTGAATGTGTTTGCTGACATGAATTTGAGTGCCGATTACAAATATCTTGGTTTTGTCGGTCGCTTAGATGTCGGAAAAGGGTGGGAAATTGTTCTATCAGCCGTAAAAAAGATGAAAGAATTGGGTCAATTCGAGGGATGGAAGTTAATTGTAGTTGGTAAAGGAAGTCAACAAAAGGATTATGAAGCAATGGTAGCTGAATGTAATTTACAGAACGACATTGTTTATTTTCCTCTCTTGCCACAGGAAAAGTTGAGCCAAATCTATAATTGCCTTGAAGTATTTTGTTTTCCAACTACCCGTAAAGGTGAAAGCTTAGGATTGGTTGGTCTTGAAGCTATGGCCTGCGGTGTTCCTGTAATTGGCAGTAAAATAGGCGGATTATTAGACTATATTCAGGATGGGGAAAATGGTTTTCTGTTTGATGTCGGTAATGATGAAGACCTTAAACAAAAGATGATTCAATTTTTTGCACTGGATGAGAGTAAAAAGGTTCAGATGCAAAAAGCTGCCTTAGAAACAGCAGAAATGTATGAAGTTGAAAAAGTAAAGCCATTATTAATTGGAATTTTTAAAGGATATCAAAGGAGTGGTAGCCATGTCGATTAGAAAAGCGGTAATTCCTGCGGCTGGTTTGGGAACAAGATTTCTTCCAGCAACTAAGGCACAGCCTAAAGAAATGCTTCCCATCGTTGATAAGCCAACGATTCAATATATTGTGGAAGAGGCGGTTGCCTCTGGTATCGAAGACATTATTATTGTAACCGGGAGAAATAAGCGAGCGATAGAGGATCATTTTGATTTTTCGATTGAACTGGAACTTGAGTTAGCCGAAAAAGATAAACAAGACCTTTTGAGCATGGTTAAAGAGATTTCCACCATGGTAAATATCCATTATATAAGACAAAAAAAACCATTAGGACTTGGGCATGCTGTACAATGTGCCAGCAGGTTTATTGGAAACGAGCCATTTGCTGTACTATTAGGCGATGATATTGTAAAAAGTGATGTTCCATGTCTAAAACAATTAATTGATGTCCATGAACAATTTGGTTGCAGTGTCATAGGGACGAAAATAATGCCCGATGAGGACCTGCATAAATATGGGGTAATTGCTCCTAGTAATGAAGGTGTGTCAGGTAAAATTGTCGAAGTAAGGGATATGATTGAAAAGCCAAGAGAAAATGCCCCGTCAAATTTTGCCATCATGGGCAGATACATTTTAAATCCAGAAATATTCTCGTATTTGGAAAAAGTAGAAATTGGCTATGGCGGTGAAATTCAGTTAACAGATGCCCTTCGGAAAATGGCAGCCAACGAAAAGGTTTTAGCCTATGCGTTCGATGGAATTCGATATGATGTCGGAGACAAATTTGGATTCCTTCAGGCTACCATTGAATTTGCATTGGAGAGAGAAGATATTCGTCACTCATTGGTCGATTATTTAAAGCAATTAGCGAAGAAAGATTACCATCCTTTTACATAAGGGTATATTAATGCAATTAGCGAATGACAGCTACCCCCAAAAAACCGAGGGTCATTCGCTAATTAGTATATTGATGTTTTGTTTGGTAAAAGGGCAGAGTAACGCAAAAACGAATCAGTTTATCCAATATGCGTGAAAAATATACACATTTTTCACGACGTATAAAGTGAAGCTGGACTACACTCATACCACCTTTATTATGTTGGGATAATTGTTCATAATTAATCCTTCTTCATGTTTGGATTTGAAGCTGAACCTATGATTGTTTCTTGTTTATAGCTAATTTAGTAACAGTTTGATAACATTATTGTTTCAATGATTATAAGCCAAGGATTTCTATTTGCTAAAAAAAACACATGTGTTATAATCCATATGGGCAAATACGTTTTTTAAATCTATAAAAATAGTATTTTTTAACAAATAAACCTAATAGTTCATATCCCTATCTTGCCTGATTAATAGAAAGAAAGTGGCAAGAAAAATATGAGGGAGGATTACAATGATTTACATCACCCTGATTTTATGCTTTATTAGTTCAATTCTGCTTACTCCATTAGTAAAAAAACTCGCCTTTAAAATTGGGGCAACAGATAAACCCAATCATAGAAAAGTTCATCAGAAAATCATGCCCCGCCTTGGCGGACTTGCGATATATTTAAGCTTTATTATCGGTATGCTGGTTCTTCGCCCTGAAGACCCCAATGCGCTGCCAATCATCGTTGGAAGTATTATCATTATTATCACCGGAATACTAGATGATATGGTAGAGCTTTCAGCAAAAATAAAATTAATCGCTCAGATCGCAGCGGCTGCCGTTGTTGTCATTTGGGGCGGCGTCCATGTTCAATTTATCAACCTGCCCTTCGGAGGCCAAATTGAATTCGGCTATTTAAGTATCCCATTAACTATTATTTGGATTGTGGGGATTACAAATGCCATCAACCTAATCGACGGACTTGACGGCCTTGCTGCTGGAGTATCTTCCATCGCATTAATTACCATCTCTGGAATGGCAATTATCATGGGGGATGATTTCGTTACAGCTGTGGCTTCCATCGTGTTAGCAAGTACGCTTGGATTTTTGCTTTATAATTTCCACCCGGCAAAGATCTTTATGGGGGATACGGGTGCGTTATTCTTAGGCTATATGATTTCCGTACTTTCACTTCTAGGCTTTAAGAACGTTACCATGATTTCCTTTATCGTACCGGTTATTATTCTCGGTGTACCGATTTCTGACACATTCTTTGCGATTATTCGTCGAATTGTCAATAAAAAACCATTATCGGCACCAGATAAATCGCACCTGCATCACTGCCTGCTCAGACTTGGATTTACTCATCGCCAGACAGTCTTGATGATATATGCGATGGCAGCCTTCTTTGGACTTGCGGCTATCATCTTTTCACAAGCAAAGCTCCTTGGTGGCTTTTTCTTCATCGTGATCCTCTTGATCATGATTGAATTGTTTGCTGAAATGATTGGGCTTGTCGGGAAGAATTACCGTCCATTAATCAAAATGATGCGCACTTTGCTCGTCACAACAGAACGGAATAGATAATATAATGAAGAACTAGAGCTTGACCCACAGCGGTCAGGCTCTTTTTAACTCCATTTCCGTTGCAAAGGGTGCCTGACACCCTAAAGCAAATATAAAAAAGCCGCATCACGTAAAGTGCTGCGGCTCCTGTCTTTTAGTTAGTGTTTGTGGATGAATTTTCATTACTACCGGTATTAGCATGTGCAGCGTTGCTGCCAGTGTTAGTAGTAGTTGAATCGGTACCAAGATGTGCTTTTAGAATTGATTTGTTTTCTTCAAGACTTTGTTTGTCAAGCTTATAATAGTAAATTTTATTAATATAGGTATCTTCACCTTTAAGGTTTAGCGTGTCAATGGTTAAGCCACTGCCGGCGAGTCCATAATCAATCAAAGATTTCATATCGTTGAACGACATATTCGTTTCCATATTGTCTCCAACCGCTTCAATCATGTTTGCATGTTTTGAAAAGGATTGAACAGACAGAGCCTTTTTAAATATCGCTTTAATAATTTCCTGCTGTCTCATGCCACGCATAACATCTGTATCCTGATGGCGCGTTCTGGCAAGAGCAAGTGCCTGCTCACCCTTTAATGTTTGGAAACCCGGTTTTAAGCGAATGGCATTATGGTGATCTTCAGAATCTTTTTCTGAAATCGCATAAGGGACATCAACATCAATTCCACCTAAGGCATTAACGACATCAATGAAGGCATAAAAGTTCACTTTTACATAATAATCAATCGGAATATCGAGTAGTTCCTGAACGGTTTCAATCGATAATTTTGCTCCCCCGTAGGCATGAGCATGATTAATTTTTGTATAAATATCCTTTTCAGGGATATGAACATAGGAATCACGAGGAATACTCAGCAGCTTTACTGATTTTTCCTTTTTGTTTAAAGTGGCAACAAGTAAGGCGTCAGATCTGACTGCATCTCCGTACTGTTTTTCTCGACTTTTACTTGCATCGACGCCAATAAGAAGGATGGAAATGTTGTCCATATCGGGGTCAACCTGGGCGGTTCGTTTTGAAGTGGCGTTTACTGGTTTATATGATTTATTAACAACTGATTCGGCTTTTTTTAATAAAAAGGTCGCATATCCTGCACCACATAAAGCAAAGAATAATATTGGTAGGAATATCCACATGAAGATGCGTTTTTTACGGCTCTTTTTCTTTCGATTTACTAGCTGAGAGCGTTGTATTTCGGACATATAATTTCTCCTTTTATATAAATATCATTAATTGACAATTTTATTAGATAAAGACCAGCTTTCATTTTACTCCTTTTTAAGCTCTTCGTAAATTGAAATTTTGTGTCGAATATTGAAAACTACCAATTTTCCTATAATGATAGCTCCAAAAACTACCTTTCCTAAAATCCTCAACCAAATAGACGATAATCTCCATGATCTGGTTACATTAATATTGTTGAAAATAGCGAAAGATTAAGAAGATTTGGCGAATATATCAAGTAAAATAAATTAATAGAAATCTAACAATTTTTTTACAAAAAGGACTATTAATCTCTAATGAAAATTAGTAGAATTAATCTTGCAATAAAAAATATTTTGTCGAAGGGTGGTTACAAAGCGTGAAGAGAAATATCAAAAGAAGCATGAAAAGCCGAATACTTAATAGTTCTTTGGCTGCTGTGTTAGCGCTTTCAGTGGTTCCGTTGAATATTCTTCCAGGCACTGCAAAAGCAGCGGGAACAGTGGATAACACAGTAAAATTTCGCCTTTTAGAAACAACAGACCTTCACTCTAATGTGATGGACTATGATTACTATCAAGATAAACCAACGATTGAGTTTGGGCTTGATAGAACAGCCAAATTAATTGAGGCAGCTCGAAGTGAGGTACATAAGGATAACTCAATGTTGTTTGATGCAGGGGATTTAGTTCAAGGGAATCCGCTTGCTGATTATGTTGCTAAGGTAAAACCTTTGGGTGAAAATGATGTCCATCCGATCTTTAAAGCAATGAAACAATTAGACTATGATGCTGGAATTGTTGGAAACCATGAATTCAACTATGGTTTAGAATACTTAGAAACAATCTTGAAAAATGCACCTTACAAAGCTGGAGTTGGTCGGGACGGGATGTTAAACGCTAACATCTATTATACAGACCAACCAGATAAAAACTACTTTACTCCTTACAAAATCATTGATAAAAAAGTTAAGGATGAAGCAGGTAACGATCAAACCATCAAGGTTGGGGTAATTGGTTTCGCGCCGCCGCAAATCATGCAGTGGGATAAAGATAATTTGGGCGGTAAAGTAATTGCAAAGGACATCGTCCAAACTGCTAAAAAGTTTATTCCTGAAATGAGAGAAAAGGGCGCAGATCTTATCGTTGCGATCGCTCATTCTGGCTGTGATATTGCGTCTGAAGGAAAAGAAGATGCAGAAAATGCTGTTTATGAATTATCAAAAGTAGCAGGTATTGATGCATTACTATTCGGACATGCTCACGTAAACTTCCCTGGTGACGGCCAATTTAATGATAAAGCTGGTATTGACAATAAAAATGGTCATATTAATGACGTTCCGGCAATGGAAGCAGGCTTCTGGGGCAACAATCTTGGAGTAATGGATCTTCAATTACAACAAGTTGACGGAAAATGGAAAGTGACTGACTCTAAAGCAGCTTTAAGACCACTAACGGTTAAGGATAAAGATGGAAAGTTAGTTTCTACTGTCGATGGTCCTGATCAAAATATCGTGGATGCTGTGAAAACAGAACATGATGCAACATTAAAATATGTTCGTAGCGAAATTGGACAAACATCTGCTCCGATGTATAGCTATTTTGCACAAGTACAAGATGATCCAACTATTCAAATTGTTAACAATGCACAAATGGATTATGTTAAAAAGCAAATTGCTGATAAACCGGAATTAAAGAATCTCCCTGTATTATCAGCAGGTGCACCATTTAAAGCTGGCGGCAGAAGTGGCCCTGCGTATTATACGAATATTCCTGCCGGACCTCTATCCATCAAGAGTGCTAATGACTTGTATTTATATCCAAATACGTTAAAAGCAGTCGAGGTTGATGGTGCAACAGTAAGAGAATGGCTGGAAATGGCTGCGGGTCAATTTAATACAGTGGACCCTAAAAATCCAAATCCGCAAAATATCATTAATGATATTTTTCCATCCTACAATTTTGATGTAATTGATGGTGTTAAGTATCAAATTGATATTACACAGCCACCGAAGTATAACAAAGATGGTGTGGTCATCAATCCTGATTCACATCGTATTATTAAGTTAACAATGCCTGACGGATCTCCTGTAGACCCTAATCAGAAGTTTATTGTAGCAACTAACAACTACCGTGCAGGCGGGGGCGGTAACTTCCCAGGCCTTAAAGGCGGAATTGGTAAAGTTGTTGTTGATTCACCAGATGAAAGTCGTCAAGTTTTAATGGACTATATTCAAGCGCAAGGAACCGTTAACCCATCAGCGGATAAAAACTGGTCGCTTGCTCCTGTCAATAATACAGTTCAAATGATATTTAATTCTGCTCCTGAAGCAAAAACATATGCTGACCAATCAGCTAATCTGAAATCTCTTGGTACAGTAACAGACAGCGATGGTAAGTTATGGGGCAAGTATCAAATTGGTAAAGAGATTCATGCTCAATTATTAGGTATCAACGATTTCCATGGTCAGCTTGACACGTGGAAAACGAATAAAGATAAAGATGGTAATGTTACTTCAATAGTAGGTGGTATTGAATACTTAGCTGCTTATATGAAGCAAAGAAAAGCAACAAATCCAGCTAATACGCTAATGATTCAAGCAGGTGACCTTGTTGGAGCTAGCCCTCCAGTATCTGCGTTATTACAGGATGAGCCAACTATTCGTTTTATGAATGAAATTGGCATTGATGTTGGTACAATCGGTAACCATGAATTTGATGAAGGCGTTACAGAGATGAAGCGTCTAATTTACGGCGGAAGCCATGAAAAAACAAAACAATATGAAGCAAAATATGGAAAATTTACTGGTGCAGATATGAAATACACTGCAGCAAACGTAGTAGATGAGAAAACAAACGAACCTATTTTACCACCATATGTCGTTAAAGAAGTAGATGGCGTTAAAATTGGCTTTATCGGTGTTGTCACAACAAGTACACCAACAATTGTTATTCCAAGTGGTGTAGCAGGTGTTAAATTTACTGATGAAGTTACCGCTATCAATAAGTATACAAAAGAATTAAAAGATCAAGGTATTAAATCTATTGTCGTTCTTGCCCATAATGCTGGTACTTCAAAAACTGACGGAACGGGTGCAACTGGTGATGTAGTTGATATCGCTAAGAAAGTCGATCCTGAAGTTGACGTAATCTTTGGTGCCCATGACCACGCGTATTTAAACGCAAAAGTGAAGGATGCAACTGGAAAGGAAAAACTACTAGTTCAAGCTTATTCATATGGTCAAGCATTCTCTGATGTAGATTTAACTATTGACCCAGTTACGAAAGACATCGTAGCTTCACAAGCAGAAATTGTAATGACTGATCATGCTAAGATTACTCCGGATGCAAAAGTCAAAGCTCAGCTTGACGGCTATCAAGAAGATATCAAACCAATCGTTAGCAAACCGGTAGGAGAAACTGCGGTTGAATTAAGCAAAACTGCTAATGAACATGGTGAATCAGTACTTGGTAACGTGATTGCTGATGGTATGCGCACGATTATGAAAACTCAATTTGGCTTTATGAATTCCGGTGGTGTACGTAACCCACTTCCAAAAGGAATCATCACTTGGGGTGATTTATTCAAGGTTCAACCATTCGGTAACGATTTAGTGACAATGACAATCACTGGTGAACAAGTAAGAACATTATTAAATCAGCAATTCCAAGCACCGCCAAGCTATAACAAGATTATGGCCATCTCGGGTCTTAAATACACTTGGAATGATAATCTTCCATTTGGAAGCAAAGTTGTAGATATTTATCTTGAAAATGGCAAAAAAATTGATCCAAAAGCTGACTACACAATAACAGTTAACAACTTTATGGCAGACGGTGGCGATGGCTTTACCGTACTTAAATCAGGTAAAAATCGTGTAACGGGCCCTGTTGATTTAGATGCTTTTGTTGATTACTTTAAAACATTATCAAAACCATTTAGTGCAGCAATTGAAGGACGTGTTCTAAAAACAGATCAAGTTCAACAGCCAGAAGTTGGTAAGGGCTGGGTTAACAAAGATGGCAAATGGTACTTCTTTAATGAAGATGGTACTAAGAAAACTGGATGGTATAAAGAAAATAACAAGTGGTATTTCCTTGACAAAGTGAACGGGGATATGAAAGTGAACTGGGCACAAGTAGATGGCAAGTGGTACTTCTTTAATAAATCCGGTGTTATGCAAACAGGTTGGTTAAAAGATGGAAAGTCTTGGTACTACTTAGATGCTAAGAATGGCGACATGAAAGTGAACTGGGCACAAGTAAATGGCAAGTGGTACTTCTTTAATAAATCCGGTGTAATGTTAACCGGCTGGGTTAAAGACGGTAAAACTTGGTACTTTCTTCAGGGTTCCGGTGCAATGCAAACAGGTTGGGTTAAAGTGAATAACAAATGGTATTTCCTTGCAAAATCTGGTGCAATGCAAACAGGCTGGGTACAAGTGAGCGGTAAATGGTACTTCCTAAACAATGATGGAAGCATGGCCGTTAACACTAAAGTCGGAAAATACAAACTAGGTAAAGACGGAGCTTGGATTAAGTAATTCGTCGTCCAAAAAGAGGTAGTTCCTTCGGGGATTGCCTCTTTTTTCTATTGCATTATATTTTTATGGATTTTCCGATTTTTACTATTGTTTTTTTGATTTCGTTTTGGCTTTAATGGACAAACTGACTAACAAGGAGGATGTTGGATGCTTTATCTTACCTTGATAGTATGTTTTGTCGTCTCCATTCTTATTACACCACTGATAAAGAAATTTGCCTTTCTGATTGGTGCAACCGACCGTCCTAACCAGCGAAAAGTCCATCAGTTGATTATGCCAAGGCTTGGAGGCTTAGCGATATTTATTAGTTTTATGGTTGGTATCATCCTATTGAGACCTGAAAGCCAATCCTCGCTTGCGATTTTGCTTGGCTGTCTTCTCATCATCACCACGGGCTTTCTTGATGATATATTTGAATTGCCGGCAAAGTATAAGCTTCTCGGACAATTAGCGGCGGCCTGTGCGGTTGTTTTTCTAGGAGACCTGCAAATGGTGTTTATTAACCTGCCATTTGGCGGTCAACTCCAATTTGGTTTTTTAAGTGTTCCTTTTACGATACTGTGGATTGTCGGTATCACCAATGCGATTAACTTAATTGACGGCCTTGACGGTTTGGCCGCAGGCGTATCTTCGATTGCTTTAATAACGATTTCAGGGATGGCGATTATTCAGGGAAATTATTATGTTGTAGCCGTTGGATTAATAGTGCTCGCTAGTACACTCGGGTTTCTGATCTATAATTTCCACCCGGCAAAGATTTTTATGGGGGATACGGGAGCACTTTTTTTGGGATTCATTATTTCGGTCCTATCGCTCCTTGGCTTTAAAAATGTAACCTTTATTTCGTTTGTCATTCCAGTAATCATTCTCGGGGTCCCGATTTCCGACACTATTTTCGCGATTATTAGAAGAATCGTTAACAAACAGCCCTTATCGGCACCTGATAAATCACATCTGCATCACTGTATGCTGCGCATGGGTTATTCTCACCAGCAAACCGTTTTAATTATTTACGCAATGGCTGCATTCTTCGGGCTAGTAGCTGTTATTTACTCTCAGGCTAGACTTGGGGGCGCAATAGTGTTAATTGGTATCGTTATCTTGTTAATTGAAATCATTGCTGAAAAAATTGGCTTGATGGGGCATAACTATCGCCCGCTGTTAAATATTGTCCGCACCCTAAAAATCACCACAGCTAAAAACCGTTCATAATAAAAAGGGACTCAATCGATGAGACCCTTTTTATTATGTTTAGCTTCAGCGCCTGCCCTATGAGGTCTAATAACCTCAAATGTGCAGCATTTCATCTGTATCTATTTGTTCGCCGGGTCTTGATTAGGCGTTTATCTTTTATTATTTTCCCAATTGTTTTCTTTTGCAGGAGCGAATATAATCATCCTTAAGATTACCTTACATAATCTTCCTCAAGATAAACAGTTTCGCCTTTTTCCATGCTGCATTGGCCATTGGTTAGGTCGACCATCCAATCCATGAAGGCTTGGATGTGGCTTTCATTAACAAAAATTTCGACTTCAACTTTATCTAAGTAATGTATTTCTTTAATCTTATACTCAGTTGCGCGCAATTCTTTTTCAATTTTCCCAAGCCAAGTGTAATCAATTTTCACATGGACAACTTGTGAGAGTTTCCTTTCGATAATACCAATTGAGTCAAGACCTTCCGAAGTTGCTTTTCCGTAGGCGCGGATGAGTCCACCTGCACCCAATTTTATCCCGCCAAAGTAGCGGGTGACAACGACGACAGTGTCCTTCAGATTCCTTTTTTTCAAAACCTCAAGCATGGGAACACCGGCAGTGCCGCTTGGTTCACCGTCGTCATTGGCCTTTTGAATCTGATCATGTTCCCCAATGAGATAGGCAGAACAGTTATGAGTAGCATTCCAATGCTGCTTCTTGATGGCTTGAATGAATTCCTGTGCTTCTATTTCCGTCTCCGCCCTTTTAATATGGGCGATAAAGCGGGACTTTTGGATGTTAATTTCATGTTCTCCCGATTGTTTCACAGTAAAATAATGGGTCAGCATAGTAGATTCCTCCCTTAGTATGCCAATTATGACTTTTTTAGTATGATTTATGAAGCAAGTTTTATTTTAAAAAATATTTGTGTAATATACCTTTAATAAAGTAGTAAAGTTCGAATGGTATAATAGGTATAATTGGATTAAGTAAGCTTTTCTATTATTAAAAAGTGTAGTTTAATAGGAAGAAAGAGATAGAAATATTACTATCATTATACTACTATTTCTCGCATTTCCGAGATTTTAGTCCTAATTCAACTAGGATTACGTTGGTAAAATGTTACAATCCAAGGTAAAATAAGTTAAAGGCCTAAAGGGAAGGGGGCCACCCCTAGAGGAAAGATTATGAAACTTAAACATCTTAACATGAAGTCAATTGATGAAATCCGCGAAGAAATGATTGAAACTGTCACCTGTAGTAAAAGTGATATATTCCAGATTGGTGAACAATGCCGGACAAACTATGAAAGTATGACCAATGAATTAGAACAAATCAAGCAAATGATGGTCAAGCTTATTGAAGAAGGCGATCAGCTGGAAGAACAAGTGCTAGAGGCGCGGCTTATGCTGACAGAGGTCAGTATGAATTTTAAGACTTATACGGAGGGAGAAGTCCGTGAAGCCTACGAAAAAGCCCATCAGCTGCAAATGGACCTTTCCATCAACTGGCAATATAAGAAGCAGCTTTTGGATAAAAGAGATGATCTCGAACAAAGATTACTTGGGTTAAATGAAACAATTGATCGGGCAGATCAGCTTATATCACAAATTTCAGTCGTGATGAATTATTTGACGAGTGATTTAAAGCACGTCGGTGAAGTTTTAGAAAATGCTAAAGCAAAACAAGACTTCGGTTTAAAGATCATTGAAGCACAGGAAGAAGAGCGCAAGCGACTTTCAAGGGAGATTCATGATGGTCCTGCACAAATGCTTGCCAACGTCATTATGCGCTCTGATATAATCGATCGGGTATATCGGGAGCAAGGGGTGGAGGCAGCTTTTTCTGAAATCACAAGCTTTAAAAAAATGGTGCGTTCCGCCCTATACGAGGTCCGGCGAATTATTTATGACCTTCGTCCAATGGCACTTGACGATTTAGGTCTTGTCCCTACCCTCAGAAAATATTTACAAACTATCGAAGAATATCATAATCACTCAAAAATTGAGTTTGTGAATATGGGCTTAGAACAACGGCTTCCTACAAAGTATGAGGTCGCACTGTTCCGAATGATTCAGGAATCCGTCCAAAATGCCCTTAAGCATGCCAATGCCTGTGAGATCAAAGTCAAATTAGAAATAACGAATGCTGCAATTACTGTTTTAATTAAGGACAACGGCGTCGGCTTTGATATAACAAAGAAGAAACCAGAATCCTTCGGTATAATCGGGATGAGAGAGCGAGTCGAACTGCTTAATGGGGAACTCACTTTCGATTCAAAAATAGGCAAAGGAACCTCTATATTAATCAGTGTTCCATTAATTAACAAAAGTTAGCTAATAGAATTGAAATTGAATAATGACTTTGAACGATGAAAATATCGACATTTGAAGGATTTTTACGATTAAAGGGAAATATCGACATATGAGGATTATTACGATTGATGAAAATATCGACATATGAGGAATATTACGATTGAATCGAAAAAATGAAGGATTAGGAGGCGTAGCAATTGACTACCAAAATTGTCATTATTGACGATCATCAACTATTCAGGGAAGGCGTTAAGAGAATACTAGAATTTGAAAAATCGTTCCAAGTGGTGGCTGAAGGTGATGACGGCAGCGAAGCATTAGGCCTCGTGCAAGAGTACCTGCCAGATGTGGTTATTATGGACATTAATATGCCGCAAAAGAACGGTGTCGAGGCAACCCGTGAGCTTATTGAAAAATATCCAAACACAAAGATTATCATTCTATCGATTCATGATGATGAAAATTATGTTACCCATGCCTTACAAACAGGTGCAAGAGGTTACTTACTAAAAGAAATGGACGCCGACGCATTGATTGAAGCTGTCCGTGTCGTGGCAGATGGAGGTTCATATTTACATCCAAAGGTCACTCACAATTTAGTCAACGAGTATCGCAAGCTAGCCGCAGGAGTCGCCCATGGTGGCCGCGGATACTTGACGGTTGAACTTCGCCGACCGCTCCATTTATTAACGCGCCGCGAATGCGAGGTACTGCAAATGCTTGCCGATGGAAAAAGCAACCGCGGTATCGGTGAGGCTTTATTTATTAGCGAAAAAACAGTCAAAAACCACGTTAGTAACATTTTGCAAAAAATGAATGTCAACGACCGTACTCAAGCCGTGGTTGTCGCAATCAAAAATGGCTGGGTAGAAGTCCGATAATTATTTTGAAAAAATAGTGAAGAGCATGCTCAGGAGCGTGCTCTTTGTTTTTATCCTAGGAAATTAGTCATCCAAAATAATGCATTTTATTTCAATTTCATATAAAATAATATACAAATAGTTTGCTGGAGAAAAAAACAAGGATGGTAAAAACATATATGAAAACGGCAATTGTCACGGATAGCACCGCGTACATACCGAAAGAATTACGAGAACACCGGAATATACATACGATCCCGTTAAATGTTATTTTTGGAAATGAGGTCTACCAAGAAGAAAGTGATATAACGTGGAGCCAATTTTACGAAGAAGTCAGGACAAAGGAGTTGCCCACCACTTCCCAGCCGCCGATTGGCCAATTTGTCGAGTTATTTGAGTGGTTATCCAAAGAGTATGATGCCGTTATAAGTATTCACCTTTCAAGCGGCATTAGCGGTACTTACCAGGGCGCCGTTACGTCCAGCACGATGGTGGAAGGGATAAAAGTTTATCCATTTGATTCGGAAATCAGCTGTATGGTTCAAGGTTTCTATGCCTTAGAAGCAGCCAAGTGGGCATCAAAGGGTGTAGATGTTGAAGTGATTATGGCCCGCCTAGAGGAGCTGAAAAAAACAGCTCGTGCGTATTTTATGGTCGATGATTTATCGCATTTACAACGGGGCGGCCGCTTATCGAGTGCCCAAGCCTTTATCGGCAGTTTACTTCAGGTCAAACCACTTTTGCATTTTGAAAACAAGGTCATTGTCCCGTTTGAAAAAATTCGCACCCGGAAAAAAGCGATGAAGCGAATAATGGATTTATTCGGTGAAGATGTTGCAAACGGGTCTGCCTACCAAGCCGTCATTATTCACGCCAACCGTGAGGAAGAAGCGGAAGAGTGGCGAAATGAGTTAGCAGCAATGTACCCCAACGTTGAATTCTCTATCGGTTACTTCGGAGCCGTCATCGGCACCCACCTCGGCGAAGGCTCGATGGGAATGGGTTGGATGAAAAAGTTGGATGTAATATAAGCTGAATTTGTATAAGTATGCAGCCATTCCGGCCTTTAGTCGGAATGGTTTTTATTATGGCGCGATAATCATTTGTAGGCTTGGCGGAATACCCACTCAAGTAAGTGGACCTGAAAAAATATTACGTCATAAAATCTTTTTTCGACAAATAAGCAGGAATTTCTCCTTTACCTGCAGAAACTTTTCAAGGTAAGAATTTTTTAAGAAAGAAAAGGAGTGATGGACTAATTGAATATGAAAGAATTAACCCCTCCACAAAGGCTATTTTCAACTGAAATCTTAAAAAGACGCCTAACATTTGGCCATAGTCAATCTCAAGAAGTTGAAAAAGATTTAGCCAAAAAATGGGCTGGATACTGGGGCGAAATTGCACTAGCTAATTATGTAAAAGAACTGCCACAAGATAAATACCTCATCTTTCACGACCTCCCACTACAATTCATAGGTAGTTCGCTGCCAATTAACATTTTAAAGGAATACAACCTTACCACTCAAAAGATTCTTCTTAGATTAAACTTTCCATCAACAGCAAAAACCAAAAATCGTTTATATCATCTATGTCCAGAGAAGGTGACAGCGTGCGTTTTATCATAAAAGATGAAATATTAATCCCAAGTAACACATTAGGTGATTCGCTCCCAATCTCGCAAATCCCAGCCATCCCCCAGCCGCCGATCCAACCAAACTACCTGTACAATCGCGAACTCCAGCAGCTCCTCACTGGTAAACAGCTCCTCCTTGATGATATCCCATTCCCTCTAAACGAAATTCAATCACATTATGAAAATGGATATATTACTTACCGTAAAGGAATTAACCATAGTGGGAAAAAGCCATTCTGTGCCCGGTGCGGTAACAAGAATCTTCAGTGGTTTGAATTCTACCCATGCGCCCGTTGCGGGGAAACCTGCCTTTATTGCCGCAAGTGCCTCATGATGGGGAGGATTAGTGGATGTACACCGCTAATCGGCTGGAATGGTCCGGTGCCTGACACCATCCTTCCAGCAAAAGTCAGTCAATGGAAAGGGACGCTATCAAAGGGGCAAATGGAAGCCTCAAACCGGGTGGTCGATGCTATTCGAGAAAATAGGGAATTGTTAGTATGGGCTGTGTGTGGGGCTGGAAAAACAGAAGTGTTATTCGCCGGAATCGAGGCAGCGCTTGCTGCTAAAAAAAGAATTTGCATCGCCACGCCCCGAACGGATGTTGTCCTTGAACTTACACCGAGATTAAAGGCAGCGTTTCCTGAAATCACGGTTGCCTCGCTTTATGGAGGAAGCGAAGACCGCCATCTATTTGCCCCGCTGACAATTGCTACGACCCACCAGCTGCTTCGTTTTTACTATGCCTTTGATGCGTTGATTTTGGACGAGGTCGATGCATTTCCATTTACAGTCGAGGAATCACTTCAGCATGCAGCCCTCCAAGCGCGGAAACACTCCTCTGCGATGATTTATCTAACAGCCACACCGAATGAAAAATGGCAGCGAGAATGCCGTACTAATAAACGCCCTTTTACCACCATCCCGGCACGATTCCATCGTCATCCGCTTCCGGTGCCCGAATTTGTTTGGTGTGGGAACTGGCAAAAACAGCTTCAAAAAGATAAGCTTCCAGCCAATATACTTAGTTGGATAAAAGAAAGAATCCTAGCGAACAAACAAGCCTTAGTTTTCTTTCCGCATATCCCTTTGATGGAAAAATCACTGCCCATCCTGCGCCTGATTGCGCCAACTATAGAAGCGGTTCATGCTGAAGACGCTGAGCGCAAAGAGAAAGTTCAGAAAATGCGAGCAAAAGAGATTCCGCTACTGTTGACGACAACCATTCTTGAACGCGGGGTAACATTTCCTAATATCGATGTAGCCGTAATAGGTGCGGAAGATGCCATTTTTACAGAAAGCGCACTTGTGCAAATCGCCGGAAGAGCTGGGAGGAGTAAGGATCATCCAGTTGGAGTGGTGACCTTCTTTCACAATGGAAAAACCGACGAGATGTTAAAGGCAAGGAGGCAAATTATTGCAATGAATCGAGAGGGAATTAAACGAGGATTACTCGATTGATAACAGTTCAAATGATAGGAGAAAAGTAAACAATGAACCCATTCCCACAAGACCACTGTTTAATCTGTCATGAAATAATTCGCCCAACCATAGGCTGGAGAGCGATATTCTCCATAGAAACAGAACATCTCATCTGCCACCCCTGTGAAAGAAAGCTTGAAAAGATTGAAGGAGAAACGTGTAGGATTTGTTGCCGTCCCTTTCGCTTAATAGATGAAAAATATCGCAAGGGGGATTTGTGCCATGATTGCTTTCGCTGGGAGGAAGACGTCGAGTGGCAAGGGTACCTCGAAAAAAACACCGCACTATTCCTCTATAATGATTTTTTAAAAGAGGTGATTGCAAAGTTTAAATTTCGTGGTGATTATGTGCTAGCGAAAGTATTTGCCCAATTTTTCACAAAAACGCTCGATCAATTAGCCCCGGCTATACTTGTGCCAATTCCGTTAAGTGAAGTGCGTCTATATGAAAGGGGGTTTAATCAAGCGGTTGCATTGCTAGTAGAATCCGGCTTTGCCCCTTCAGAAATCCTTACACGAATCCATTCGGAAAAACAATCGAAAAAATCAAGGTTGGAGCGCATCCATCTTCCACAAGTCTTCAAGGTAGACACCAAAATAACACTGGAAGGGGAAAGAATTGTCCTAATTGATGATATTTACACAACTGGATCGACGCTCCGGCATGCTGCAAAACTTTTAAAACAGGCAGGGGCTGCAAGCATTCAATCGCTGACGATTGCTAGATAGGTGACAGAAGACCCTCTTTGGTATTAAAGTGGCGACTTTACACAGTCGCCACCTTGTTAAAATTATATTTTCATCTTTAGCGCCATTTGAGCATTTTCGATATCGTGACCTAGCAAGAGACCTAAATCGTAGGCGGGATAGTACCCATGCTTGTGCATGTAAGTAAAGACTCTTTCATGGCAGTGGATGGCACCTATCAGCTGATTGGTAAAGGTTTTTCTTAACGCAGGGGTGGCTGTTTCGGTAATCGCCGCGGCCAGGCAGCGGATTAATTCCTTAGATAGACCAAGTAAGTCAGCGGCGAAAAAGCCCATGTCCTCGCGTAAATCTTCTTCGTCCCTTGGTTGGTATCCTTGGGCAGAGGGGTAAAATTTCAGAAGTTCTTTAAGGTTGCCCTCAAGGTCGTGAATACATTCTTTATATAGCTCTTTAAGCTCATGGTCAGATACTTTTTTAATGGACATTTTCAATTTCATTAGCCCGGTGGATTGGTAGGCAACCAATTCATGCAATTTCAATGTTTCATGCCAGGCTAGTAATTTTCTTTCTTCGTGGCTCATTCGAAATCCTCCATTCATTTTCACATCAATGTAACCTATTCTATGAGCATTTTAGTGGTAAATTGTCCCACCTAATATTACAATGAATGTAAACAACCATCTTGTTTGGATAATATTACCGATAAATTCCAAGGTGGTATCACATTGTCACTATTTGCCTGTTGTTTTTGTCAAAAATTCGACAAAATTTTTGTTCTGATTTAGCAGGATAATCAAAGGGTAAAATAGAAATGTTATTACATAGCCATATTAAAAGGAGGAGTTTACAAATGAAATATAACGTTCGTGGTGAAAACATTGAGGTAACTCCAGCAATTAGAGAGTATGTAGAAAAGAAAATTACTAAATTGGAGCGCTATTTTACTGAAGCACCAGATGCAAAGGTAAATGTAAATCTAAAATTCAATCAAGATAAAACTTCAAAAGTTGAAGTAACCATCCCAATGCCGCAATTAGTTTTACGTGCAGAGGAAACAAACATAGATATGTATGCGGCGATTGACTTAGTTTCTGACAAGCTTGAGCGCCAAATTCGCAAACACAAAACAAAGGTTAACCGCAAGTTCCGTGAAAAAGGCGATTTTCCAATTACATTTGCTACATCTGAAAACACAGAAGTACATGATTTGGATGAAGATGAATTAGAGCTAGTTCGTACAAAGCGTTTTGATTTGAAGCCAATGGACAGTGAAGAAGCGATCCTACAGATGAATATGCTTGGTCATAGCTTTTATGTATTCACTAACTCAGATACTAACCGTACAAACGTTGTTTATAAGCGTAAAGATGGCCGCTACGGATTAATTGAAGCCCATTAATAGGAATAAGAACGCTGCTCCGGATTTGACCGGGGCAGCGTTTTTTTTTTGTTAAGGAAAGGGCCATAGTCTTTGGAGGAATTGTTAAATTAGTATGTAAAATTAAATAATCGGCAAATAAATGTAGCGGTGATAAAAAGCAAATTTGAATGCTACTAGGAAGAAGGAAATACTCACAAAAACAGGGCGTATCTCATAAAAGGAAGCATCAGAAAGTTATCCCCATGTGGATATCTACAAATTTATGAGAGATATCTACAAATTCCCCTCACTTATCTACAATTTCGAAGAAGATATCTACAATTCCCCATACCATAACTACAAATCTAAGCGGCTTATCTATAAATCGCTATACCTTATCTACAGTTTCGAGGAAGATATCTACAATTCCCCAAACCATAACCAGCAAATCTAAGCGGCTTATCCACAAATCGCTACACCTTATCTACAATTCCACAAAATAATCCACACTACCACACAAAAAACTATCATGAGCTTCAACTCCCAGCCTTACCATGGAAATAAATTTAGAGAACAAGCCGTAGTCACCTAATAAAGGCAGTGTGTGAGCAGAGCTAGACTTCACATCTTTCGTCTAGTGAAATGGGGATATCACTTTAACTGGTTAAAGTGATTCATTTTTGCGGCGCTCCGCCCCTTTTCCACAAAAAAGAGAGCCGGACTATCCGCCAGCTCTCCAATACTTTTCCATACTTTATCGCTCACTAGCAGGCTTACGGTGAAATTTGTACAATCGTTATTTCGCAGCCCCACAGCAGTTCTTATATTTCTTGCCGCTGCCGCAGATACATGGGGCGTTACGACCAACATCAATTTGCTTCACTTTCGGTTTTTTCTTAACCGGTTCGCCATCTTCCTTCGGATTCACCGCTTGACCTTTGGCGACCTCTTCGCGCTCAAGATTGTTGCGGATCTCCGCCTTCATGATGTACATAGCAGCTTCATCTTCGATGGATTGAACCATTGCTTCAAACATTGCGAAGCCTTCATGCTGGTATTCACGAAGTGGGTCGATTTGTCCGTAAGCACGCAAATGAATTCCTTGGCGGAGTTGATCCATGGCATCAATATGGTCAGTCCACTTGGAATCAACCGCACGCAACGTAACAACCTTTTCAAATTCGCGCATTTGTTCAGGGTAAAGGATTTGCTCTTTTTCCTCGTAGCGTTCCTTCACTTTGGCAAAAATGGCATCGACAATTGCCTCTGGGTCTTTGCCCTTAAGGTCTTCTGCAGTCATGTCACCTTCATGGAGAAGGGTTGCATGCACATAATCAACAATGGCTTGTAGATTCCATTCTTCTTCATCCTCATGGCGTGATGCGTGGGCATCAACGTTACGTTGAATCGAGTTTAAAATCATTTTTTGAACAATGTCACGAAGATTTTCAGATTCTAACACTTCATCACGCTGGGTGTAAATGATTTCCCGCTGCTGACGAAGAACATCATCATATTGTAATAGCTGTTTACGAGCATCAAAGTTGTTGCCCTCGACGCGTTTCTGTGCCGATTCAACAGCCCGAGACACCATTTTACTTTGAATCGGCTGAGAATCATCCATGCCGAGCTTTTGCATCATTGCCTTCATATTATCAGAACCGAAGCGGCGCATCAGTTCATCTTCCATCGATAAATAGAACTGGGTAATACCCGGATCTCCTTGACGTCCTGAACGTCCACGAAGCTGGTTATCGATACGTCTGCTTTCATGACGCTCCGTACCAATAACCGCCAGTCCGCCCAGCTCAACCACACCTTCTCCAAGCTTAATGTCAGTACCACGGCCGGCCATGTTTGTCGCAATTGTAACCGAACCTTGGTGACCTGCTTCGGCAATGATTTCTGCTTCGCGCTCGTGGTTCTTCGCGTTCAAGACATTATGGTGAATACGCTTTTTGAATAAATAGCTGGAAATAAGCTCAGACGTTTCAATCGCCACCGTACCAACGAGAACTGGCTGCCCCTTTTGATTGCGCTCGGCAATATCCTCAACAACGGCACGGAACTTGCCGTCCATCGTTGAGTAAATTAAATCGGCTCTGTCGTCACGAGCAATTGGTCTGTTGGTAGGAATTACGATTACATTCATATTATATATGTTGCGGAATTCTTCTTCTTCCGTTTTCGCTGTACCGGTCATACCAGCCAATTTTTCATACATACGGAAGTAGTTTTGGAACGTAATCGTTGCCATCGTCATGCTTTCATTTTGGACTTCCAGACCTTCTTTGGCCTCAATGGCTTGGTGCAAACCTTCGCTATAGCGTCGGCCCTTCATCAAACGGCCGGTGAACTGGTCAACGATAATAATTTCGCCTTCTTGTACGACATAATCAACATCAAGGTGCATGCTAACATTCGCTCTTAATGCCTGATTAATATGATGGTTTAACGTAACATGTGACATGTCAAACAGGTTATCAATTCCAAATGCTTTTTCGGCTTTACTGATTCCCTCTTCTGTTAGCATTACGCCTTTTGTTTTTTCATCATAGGTATAATCTGTGTCCTTTGTAAGCATTCGAACAAAGCCATTGGCTTGCACATAAAGGACAGCAGACTTTTGCGCCGATCCTGAAATAATCAATGGGGTACGTGCTTCGTCGATTAAAATCGAGTCAACTTCGTCAATGACCCCAAAATAAAGGGGACGTTGTACCTTTTGTTCCTTATAAAGGACCATGTTATCACGTAGATAATCGAAGCCAAATTCGTTATTTGTACCATAAGTAATATCGCGGGCATAAGCAGCCTGCTTTTCGTCTTTGTCCATGCTGTTTAAATTTAAGCCGACCGTTAGACCTAAAAATTGATACAGCTCGCCCATTTCGGTGGCGTCACGGCTTGCCAAGTATTCGTTGACAGTGACAACGTGAACTCCTTTTCCAGAAAGAGCATTCAAGTAAACGGGCATTGTCGCCGTTAACGTTTTACCTTCACCCGTTTTCATCTCGGAAATATTTCCTTCATGAAGAGAAATACCTCCCATTAATTGAACATGATATGGATACAGACCTAGCACACGGCGGGCACCTTCGCGGACCACCGCAAATGCTTCGACAAGCAAATCGTCAAGTGTTTCGCCTTTTTGATAACGGAGCTTGAACTCTTCCGTTTTTTCACGAAGCTGGTCGTCCGTTAATTTTTCCGTTTCAGCCGCAAGTGCGCCAATTTTCACTGCGAGCTTATCTAACCGCTTCAGCTCACGTTTGTTCAGATCAAATACTTTATTTAAAATCCCCATCATCTGATGAACGCTCCTTTTTATCGAGACTCAAAATCCACTTTTTTTTTAAAAAATCAATGTCTAATATATTCGATAATTTCCCTTTATATCTTACCACTTCCGCTATGGAGTGACAACAATGTTGGTAGGGAAGCAATAATTGACCTGCTAATAGTATATAAAAGCAGCTTTTAAATTTCTAATCCACATGTATCGAAAATTCGATTTTTCGTCAAATATGACAGAGTGATGGCATTTAATTGAGAATACATTTCAACTCGGGAAACGCTCTTTCAATTTTAGTTAATAAATGAATAAACACCCTGAAAATTGCATAAATATAAATTTTTGCGTTTGTTTTCACTACGGAAATAGTGCTAACCTAAGCTTATGATAACAACGTTCCCATGTTGTTTTTAGGGTAAAAAACTACATTCGATTGTATGGGGAAATATTCACAAATTGTACATTGGAATATACTCTTACAATGTTAGATACTACCTTTAGAGAGGTTATTATGGAAAATAGATAGATAAAGAATCCAACATGGGAAGGGTGAGAAAAATGGCCATTTGGGGGAAAAAGACAAATAAAGAGACAGATCCCGAAACAAGAGAAAATAAAAAGAAAGTTGGCCTAATCCGCAGACTTTGGCAAAAGTTCCGAAGTATAGATTGGAAGAATCCAGTGAACAGATGGAAATTACTATTTGTGTCACTGGTAGGATGTATCGTTGTGTTTGGTGGAGGGTATGGAGTGCTTACCTTTACCAACTCTCCGTCATTTTGCTCAAGCTGTCACGAAATGGCACCAGAGTATTCAACATATACAGCGAGTGCCCACAATAATATCTCCTGTGTTCAGTGTCATATTAAGCCTGGGTTTACGAACATGATTACGCACAAAGTGAAATCAATGAAAGAAGTTTACTATCATGTAACGGGCGTACCTAAACAGATCGTACAAACGGAAGAAGAAGCGATTTCAAACGAGAACTGTTTACAATGTCATTCCAAGAACCGTCTGGTCACCGCATCGGGTGACTTAAAGGTCAACCATAAAGGACATATTGAAAAGGATGTTCCATGTATTACCTGTCATGCCGGAGTTGTTCATGCGAAAATCGCTGCACGTGGTATTAATACCGAGGAAGTTCGTGGACATTGGACAAAAGAAAATGCTGAAAAGTTAATGGAAGAGAAATACTTGAGACCAAACATGGGAACCTGTATTGATTGCCATGATAAAGTCAACAACGGTGAAAAGCCATGGAAAGATGTTGCCTATAATGTTCCACCCAATCCCGAAGAGGTAGAGAAAAAACTCGAAGAAAAAACAAAAGCATCTGGTGAAGCAACCAAGGAAGGCGAAAGCAAAGAAGCTGAAGCAGCGCATGATGGAAAAACACAAGAAATCATCTTACAAGCCATTGGAAAACAACAGAAAGACGTTAAGATTTCAATGGAATGTGAAACCTGCCATAAAAAGGTAAAAGTTCCTAAGAACCACAAAGTAGCAGGTTGGAATGGAAACCATGGCGGAACAGCTATCCAAGAGTTAGATAAATGCGTGAACTGTCATCAGGATTCAAAATGGGCCAAAGAAATACCAAAAGAAGACATTATCTCACTACTTAAGATGAAAGAGACAAAAACAAAATATGTACCAAATATTACTGTTGTAAAAGATCAATCACGAATCAATAAATTCTGTAGCGCTTGTCACGGTAACCGTCCAGTTGGACACCTTGAAAGTGATCAATGGTTAACTGCCCATGCTGCTAAAGCAAATACACCTGATCAAAAAGCAGAATGCTTCGTCTGCCATGATCGTGATAAACCAAAAGAAGGTTCAACAGATATAAAAGCACCAACAGATGTTTATTGCCAGTACTGTCACAGAACCGGCTTTAAATCAGATGGGAAAAAATAAGCAAATCTTAAACTGGAGGGACGCTATTATGGATAACGACCAAAAGCAAGATCTGCCAGCCCCTCCCCGTTTTCGCTATAAGTTAATCAAAATTGCGACTTTAACATTGTTGTTTCTAGTCATCCTATTCTTTGGGGGATTCTTCGGGCTAGAAACAACCTCAAGCTCGAAGTTTTGCTCATCCTGTCATGAGATGAAGCCTCAGTACTATACTTGGAAAGCATCATCTCATAGTGAGGTAGATTGCATTAACTGTCATATTGAACCAGGAGCAAAGAATTACGCAAAAGCGAAAGGAAACGGTCTCGTAGAACTTTATAAAAAACAAACGGACAAATATATTGCACCTATAAAGATGCCGAACCTTATACCGGACGAAGCTTGTGAAAGTTGTCACAATATGAAAAATCGAGCCGTCACTCCTTCTGGGGATATCATCATCCCACACAATAAACATAAGACAGAAGGTATTAAGTGTGTGCAGTGTCATAGTGGTACTGCTCACGGGAAAGTTTCGGATCGAAAAGTGACCTATAAGAGTGATTATGGAAAATGGAATGAAAAACTAGGGACATCTCTTATGAGTAATAAGAAGTTTACCAGTCCGCAAATGGACACTTGTATGGAATGTCATGAAGCAAGAAAGGCACCAACGGAGTGTAAGACCTGTCACGAAGCAACGATGGTTCCAAAAAATCATAAAACAGAAGAGTTCAAAGCTGGTGGACACGGTAAGATTCAGCCCTCTGAACTGAAAAAATGTGAGCAATGCCATTCATATATGTCTAAAGAAAAGTATGATCTATTTAAAGAAGATTCCAGTTACATTAATTTTTTGAAAAAGGACAATACAGCTTCTGCCAATAGAAATGATTCAAATAATGTTTCCGTTGCTCAATATGCAAAAACAAATACTTTTTGTAAAGACTGTCACGGACAGAAACCAACGAGTCATAAACAGGCAACATTTATTACGGATCATGGACATTTATCGAAGAATACGCAAAAGTGCTTCATTTGCCACGACAATCGGATTGTAAGTGATTCACCTGTAACAAAGGTTCAATGTGCGTCATGTCATCCAAGTTCACACAATCGTCCGTGGAAAGAGCATCATCCAGTTAAATTAGCAGTAAATCAAAAGTTTAATAAAACATGCTTAAGATGTCATGTTAAAGCAACTTGTACCAAGTGTCACAGAACTAATAGCTAAACGATAGATTCCGAGAGGGGAATAGAAATGGAAGCAGAAAAAGCACCTCAAGAGATAGAGGAAAAAGTTGTTAAGAAGCAGCCAAAAACGTTTACAAAGAAAACCAGTATCCTGTTGCTAACCCTTACCTTATTAATTTCAGTAGGGACAGGATATGCTCTCGGACACTTTTATTTTTGGAACGATATTGATATGAAAAGAGTGAATGAGCAGCTTGATTATTACAAGGAAGCGGTTAGAAAAGATCCAGCAAATCTGGAAAACCGAATCGTGCTTGGCTATACCTATTTCTTAAAAGGAAATAATGATGAGGCGATTAAACAGTTTGATAGTGTTTTAGAACAGGATAAAAATTATTTTGCTGCCCGTTACAATCTTAGTTTAGTTTATATAAAGGAAGAAAGGTATAATGAGGCACTGATTGAGAGTGAAAAAGCTGTAAAAATAGCTCCAAAAGACTTTAAAGGCTATGTGCAATTGGGAATCGCCTATCGAGGTTTAAAAGAGTATGATAAGGCAACAAAGGCACTAGAGGAAGCCAACAAACTGGCTCCAACCAATTCCGATATCATTTATCAAATTGGCATGGTAGCTGAGTCACAGGGTAAATATGGAGACGCCATTGCTATTTACAAAGATGCACTTCAATACGATCCATTGTTTAAGGATGCAGTGGATGCACTTGATAGACTTAAAGATAAAGACACAAAGGCTGAAGGTGAATAACAATGAAAAGACGTAATGTGTATATCGGTATGGCGCTCATTGCTATTGCGACGGCAGCGGTATTTACCTTTCTTTTTCTAAATCAAACTAAAGCAGTCGATAGCGGATTGCTGAAGGTTTTGAACTCAAATGGGGCTCCCAGCTACAGCAGCTCAATTACCGGCGACTTTAGTAAGCCATTTGCGAAGCCGATGGACGTCACTACAAATAGTTCATTTACTTATGTATCGGATACGAAAAATAACCGCGTCGTGGCATTTGATGTTGGCGGCAACCTTCTCTACTCGTTTGGCGAGGAAGGAACAGGCAAAGGGCAATTTAAATTCCCGTATGGAATTGCAACGGATGATAAAGGAAGAGTATTCGTTGCAGATTTATTCAATGGAAATATTTCGATTTTTAATGAAAAAGGCAAATTTATCGATTACTTTGCCCAGAAAACATTAACTGATAAAAAGATTTCAACACCGGCAGCATTAAGGATTATCGATAAGAAGGTTTACATTACCGATATTAAAACCAACAAAGCATATGTGTTTGATTTAAACGGCAAGCTTCTTCTTGAAGTAGGCAAACCGGGCACGAAGGATGGCGAGTTTAACGCACCTAACGGCATTACTGCTGATGATGAAGGCAAGATTTATGTAGTTGATACTGGCAACCAGCGTGTACAGATTTTCGATAAGACAGGAAAGTTTGTAAAAATCATTAATGGATCCAAAAACGGCAAAGGTGAATCGATATTTGTCAACCCAAGAGGAATTGGCATCGATAAGCGCGGCATCATGTATGTCGTCAGCAACCTGACCCACCTTGTTTATGGCTTTGACAAGGATGGCAAAAAGGTATTCCAATTTGGCAGTATAGGCCAAAACAACGGTCAGTTCTTTTTGCCAAACGGATTGTTTGTTGACCAAAACGACAATGTGTTTATTACCGATACGATGAACCTCAGGGTACAAGTTTTCAAATAATCACATACAATCGGTAATATCCGTTCCATTAAAGGGGGTGGTATTGAAAAGGCAGCCTCAGATGGTTTTTTTATAAAATATAAAAACAAAAAAAGAGAGAAAAAAAGAGAGATTATTTGGGAGGTTTCAAGAATGAGAAAGTTTAGCTTTAGCTTACTTTTTGCAATCATGCTATTAGGCATGTTTGCTGCTGGTGCATCTGCTGCAGATCATGGCAATAATCCAAATGGTATGCCTTCAGGGGCAGCTGGAAAAGTCAACCTTAACGCAAACGAAACTGGTCAAGGTGTTGACGATCCAGGCGTCAACCATTCTGTAGTAAAAGCTTTGACTGGCCAACACGTGCATTCTTCTTATCAAAATAACACAAACTCTTGTGCAAGCTGCCACCAGGTGCATACTGCACAAGGCGATAGCTTACTTTTCGCAGATACTGTTTATAACACATGTACTGCATGCCATGATGGTACTTTAGGTTACTTAAACGTATTCACTGATGGTTCACTATCTGCTGATGCTACTAAAGCTATGAGTGGTGCCGGAACATTCGGCGGTACTCACGGTTCATCTCAGCACATGTCTAATGATAGCCTGCAAATCAGTGCAGCTCCTGGAGGAAATCCAACATCAACTAGTAAAGAATATGGATCTCAATGGGGCGAAAGCTTCAACTGTGCAAGCTGTCACGCACCGCACGGATCTTACTCTGACCGTTTACTTGCATACAATCCAAACGGAATTGCTGCAATGCCAGTTTCTAAAGGTGGTAACCAATTAGAGAACGTTCCTGTAGTAGATACTCTTACTGCACAAACTGCGGCTGTAGTATTACTTCGTTCAACAGATGTTGATGGTAAAGTAACTGTGGCACAATACAATAAAAACGGAGCTACTTATACAAAATCCGAAGCTCCATGGGTATATGGCTATGTAGGCCGTACAGACGGTCTATCTTACTATTCACGTTTACAATATGTAAAATTAGGAGATAACCCAGCAACAAAGGATGTAGTTGAAACAGAATATGATTTTCCTGTCTATGGTTCAACTTCTGGTGTTTATTTCGACTATGAAAAAGCCCAAGTATATTCTACTTCTGCAGCAGGTGCTACAGAACTAAAAGCAGCTACAATAGGTTTCATTGCTCGTCCTATAGTAGTTAAAATGGCTAAGAGCGGCTACGATGTAATCCAAAAAGCTTACTTTAGCGGTGCTCCTCTTAAAGATTTTGGAAATGGAAAGGTAACCGAACAACAAATGAAAGACTTTGGCTACAAAGTTGGAACTGATGCTGATAAAACCGTTACAAACGTCGGGGTTAAAATGTCTCAATTCTGTGCAGCTTGTCACACTGACTACTTGCAAAGTTCAAGTGATAGTACAGCAGAAAAGCAAAAGTTAGGCAAAAATACTCACTTTGCTGATGGAGTTTCTTCATACCGTCACAGCACAAACAGCGACGGCTACACTTGCGTACGCTGCCACTACGGTCACGGTACTGACGCTTACATCATGAAGGATGCTCTTGGACGCACAATTAAAGACTTAACAGACGAAACTAAAATGGGTACTGGCAAAGCAATGACTGAACCTGATGCATTAAACTACATGCAAGACAATAACGCTTCTTCTGCTCTTAAGAAGTTCACTAACATGTCAGTATGTTGGGCTTGCCATAACAGTTCACACGCTGAAGTAATCAAGAACGCTGAGCGTCCAGCTGATCATCCAAATGGAATGCCTACTGGCTATTAATAAAATAAGCTAACAATTAGCTGCAACTAATTGCAAGTAAAAGAAATAATTTTTTAAATAAGGGGTTATGCTTTGGCATAACCTCTTATTTTATTATAATCTATTCTACCTGCATACCTAATTGCATATCAAATAACTTTTCCTATTTACAAGAAGGTTACAGTAAATACTGAAAGTTAACTGTTAACTTCCTCACAAAATGAATATAATAAAAAAATTAATTAATATTAGGAGTTCCTCACCATCTTTTAAAATACATATTAACCATTTATATATGAATATTTATTGAATAATATCTCTAACCACTAGTACCTACACCATAATAGATTTAAAATAGATTTGTAGTGAAATTAATACTTTTAAAGCAGAGACGAGGGGGACTAAATGAAACAAAGCGGATCCCTGCATAAAACCAAGTTGCAAGTACTAATCCTTTTAGTTTTATGTTTTCAATTTTTAGGGTCGATTAGATTTTTTCCTGTACTAACTGTTCAAGGAGAAGAATTAAATGGAACTGAACCAGCAGTTACTATTACTACACCTAAAACTGGTGATATTCTAAACGCGAAAACCATTACGATTTCTGGAACAATTGAGAATTTCGCTGCAGGAGTATCCGTGGATCTTTATAATGGAACTGAGAAAATTGGTACAACAAATGATATTGTTGGAAATAGTTGGACTATAAACGTTGTTTTGCCAGACGGCACTTACGGGATTTATGCTAAAGCAACAGATTCTGAAGGAAAAACAGCAATAACTAATACCATCAATCTTTCAATAGATACAACTCCACCCAATATTACGTTAACCAAACCAATTGTTTTATCAGAGATTTATCCATCCCAAGACATGACACAGGTTTCATTAAATACTACTATTAAAATTAAGGTATTAGATGTAAATGGATTAAACGAACAAAAAATAAATGATAGTATCCATCTTTCTACAAATGGTACAAATGTTCCAGGAACATTTTATTATGATTCTAAAACCAAAGAAATTATCTTTACTCCGGAAACACCTTTAACACCTAATACGAAATATAATGTAATTATTAGTCCCTTAGGGGTGATGGATGTTGCCGGGAATATGGCCTTTCCTAAAGTATGGTCGTTTACTACTGTTAGTACTCCATTAAAAACACATCAGAATCCACATGGCAATTATGGTAATAATGTGAATATTTGTGGAAATTGCCATAGTACCCATGAAGCAAACGATCCAAATTTACTGTCAGCAAAAACGACAACGGATGCTGGTCAAAATGAGAAAGTAGCAGTTGATAATTATTGTATGGCTTGTCATGACGGAACTGTTGCACCAATGCCGGAGAATAGTCAAAGTACACATACCCATAAGGCTGCGGTAAAGATTGATGGGAAACCAAGTGGAAGCTCCTGTTCAAGCTGTCATAATCCGCATTTGGATTGGTCAGAAAAAAACCCTAACTTGTTACAAGATCATATAACATATAAGCACTTACCTCCGGATTCGTCTGATCCTGATCAGGTTAAACCAACTGGGGAAATTAGCAGTAAGGAACAACTGTGTGAATCCTGTCATGAATCAGATAGTGCTGAAAAAATAGCCAATCCTGCCGTGGAATATCGGTTATTCCAGTATAATAAATCGAATACTGCAGTCGGAATATATGAAGATTATGAGCTCTGCCTCCGCTGTCATAATTCAAATTTCCAAAAGAAATATGAGCAAACTCCAGACATAGCAAGTTATTATAATAATTTAACGGAAGAAATTAAGAAGCAATATGAAAATGATAATGGGCAATCGTCCTTCTCAAATCGGGAGATTTCAGCAGAAGAGAAGAATTTTTCAGGTCATATCATAAAAGCCCAAGATGGAAGTCCTCTTGCTGGACATATTCCATGTGCTGAATGTCATGATACACATGGTTCCGATAATATAAAAAATTTAAAAACACAGTTAGGTCATGAAAACCCAACAGCTTTTGAAGCTAAAACAGGTGAATGGGACTTAACGAAGGAACGCGCTTTCTGTGTAACCTGTCATAATGGTAAAACTGCGATTTATGGCGTGACAGGTAAGGCCATTTACGATGAAACAACAGGAATGGCAATAGATGATCCAACAAATACGGGTCATAATAAAAATAGTGATAAAGCATGTTCAAAATGTCATAGTGACAGTGCAGATGAAAACAAAGCATTTATCGAGGCAGCACATGGACCTAAAAAAGGTAAAAATTGATAAAAAGTCGAGAGGAAACCTCTCGACTTTTTTGTGTGAATGCTTGGCTATAGACGGAAGTCAACTCCGTATATATTTGAGAAACAATTTTTATCATCATATTATTTAAGTAATTCCCTGATTCCCTTATTTCTTCCCAGAGAATTTTGCTGAAGGAACCTTTAATTTTCCGCTATTATTTTTTTAAATTCCTCAATTTGTTTCATTTTCTCATCCTCATTATCCAAAAGCATACTGCCATATTTCGGCATCATTTTATAATAACCCTTGTTCGTTGCAGAAACAGCGAATAAATACATTTCACTCTTTTTTAGTAGTGGAGACTTTTCGTAGGAAAGAAGATATAATTCTCCTTTTTCTTTAAAATACCCTCCTTCTTGATTGACCGTAATGTCACCAAGTAGAGCCCCTTTAATATTTTGTGTAATCCGCACTAAAAATTGGGTATTGGGATTTCCAGAGTACTGCTCATTCCCAACTTCCCTAATGACCTCGCCAATAAAAATATTATCAACTGCTTTAGTTAATTTTTGTTTATCTTGATAATCATCCGTAAAAGGATAATGTTTATTAACAATAATGGCTGACTCCTTTGAATCCAATAATGTCGTAAAATATTTTATGGGGATAATCCCAATTCCTAAAAGAAACAAACCCAAAACGATAGCAATTTTTTTCATGAATACAAACTCCCTTCCATTAATATAGCTGATGTTAATTATATCTCTACCGTTAAGGGAATTTACGATGTCTTCGTGAATCTTTAAGGAACATATTTTCAATTTCAAATTTCGAAAAAAAATCGAAAGGTCAAGGTGACCTCTCGATTTTTAAAGATTATGTTTCGGGCCGATCTTCATCATGTTTCGAAACCTTTTGAATCATTTTTTTGTCATTGTTTTTCACAGCTTTAGGACCCGAAAGAGTTTTCTTCTTAATTGTTTCAACATCCACCGGTCCGCGTTTATTAGGAAACTCAATTACTGCTGCTTTTTCAAATGGCGGTATGGAAGAAGCGTCATCCACAACATAAAACAACCCATTCAGCTCAGCAATTTCCTGAGATAATACCGATTCCATTTCTGATACGATTGAGGAAACCCCCCCCGGGGAAACACCGTAAGCCAGAGCCAAATCCTTTTGTGTGACCATTTCTCCCAGCGGAACAATGGTAGACAGTAAATAATGGAGGGCGGCGGCATAAAGATTCGGATTTTGAATCCGCTTTTTCTTTTTTTCGCAAAAATTAAACCAAAGGATTATGCCTGTATCTACAATCGGAGGGGGTAACTCAGATTGCAGCTTCGCCTTGACAATATCTGCGACTTCTTTATAAATTGGTTCCGGCCATTCCATTTCTTCTATTTCCAGCAAACCACCGACCATTGGCAGTTCACTCAAGACCTCCATGAAAAAATCAGTCAAATATTCTTGCGGTGTTTCGTAGTCGGCATCGAGACTACTATCTTTGATATAAGAAAAGGCATGTTCAGGTTTTAAGTCAGGCAAATCAAATGGTGATGGAAAGAAGAGATAATTTTGCTCGTAAGGCACCATTATTCCGATGAAGAAAGAACCCTCTTCAATCGTGACAGTAACATTCGCAACAATGGTATCTAGTTGTTCAGAGGTTAAGCCATCCTCAACGGTAAGCTTGTTGTTTTCAGTGCGGATGACTTTTCCGGCAATCACCCTAGCTTCTGTCCATGATTGTAAAATTTGCCGTAGCTTAGGGCGTTTTATTTTTCCAGCTTCCGCCACAATATATTTCTCAATAATCCTTTCTCCGTCATCTAATTCTTCAAAAAGGGTAAACCATATTGCATGGATCAGTTCATAAAATTCGCGTTCCTGTTCATGTTCGATGTCTATGAATTCTTCTAAATCCTCAAAATCCTCTTGGATTTCATTCCCAAAGTGAAAGTAAGCAAATTGAAGAATTTGTTTTTGTAACTCATCCATTTCATTTTCAATAATCTGGGTGATGGAAATGGCTTCGCTCACTCCGCAGCACTTTTTATATTTTTTCCCACTGCCGCATGGGCAAAGATCATTTCGGTTAATCTTTTCCATCTCACTCCGCTCCTTCTATTTCTCTATTTTGTTAGCTATTCTTCTTAAAGCCTTGTTAAAAGGGTCTTCTTATTAATTATGTAACGAATTGTTGATTGAATAGGCTCATTTCAGTACTCTATCTTATTTAATAGTACCATTTTTGACATGTTGGTATATAAAAATACTATTTAAATAAGTGGCATTTTGGAGTAGTTTGAGCCTATTTCCCTTCAGACTTTGTATTTTGAGCGGTTATCACGCTATAATGGTTAAGGAACTGAATAGACCTTTTCAGAATAACCTACCAAATAGGACGTAATTTTTATTTTTTATAGAGGTGACGAAAATGGAATTAGCAGAAATTCGGAATGAACTTGAAAAAACAGCTAAGAAATTAGTGGACTTTAGGGGGTCTCTTTGACCTTGAGAACAAGGAAGCGAGAATCGCTGAGCTAGACGATGTTATGCTCCAGCCCGATTTTTGGAACGATCAGCAAACAGCACAAACGGTCATTAGCGAGGCCAATGGCTTAAAGGATCAGGTGAATGAGTTCAATGAATTAAATGACTCGTTTGAAAATCTGGAATTGACCTATGAGTTGGTGAAAGAAGAAAATGATGAAGAACTACGGGTGGAGCTGGAAGCGGAGCTTCAGCAGTTAACCAGCCGTTTGAGTCAATTTGAGCTGCAGCTTCTCTTGAGTGAGGAGTACGATAAAAATAATGCGATTTTGGAGCTTCATCCGGGTGCAGGCGGAACGGAATCACAGGACTGGGGCTCGATGCTGCTCCGGATGTATACCCGCTGGGCTGAAAAGAAGGGTTTTAAGGTGGAGACGCTGGATTATCTGCCTGGTGATGAAGCGGGAATTAAGAGTGTAACGCTTGCCATCAAAGGCCATAATGCCTACGGTTACTTAAAGGCAGAAAAAGGGGTTCACCGGCTTGTAAGGATTTCACCGTTTGACGCCTCTGGCCGCCGCCATACGTCGTTCGTCTCCTGTGAAGTCATGCCTGAACTGAATGATGATATTCAAATTGAAGTTCGGACAGAAGATTTAAAAATTGATACCTATCGTGCAACTGGGGCGGGTGGACAACATATCAATACCACTGATTCGGCGATCCGGATTACCCACCTGCCAACGGGTGTGGTCGTTACCTGTCAAGCAGAACGTTCGCAAATTAAAAACCGCGAGGCTGCGCTGAAAATGCTAAAAGCCAAGCTTTATCAATTGGAAATCGAGCGGCAGGAACAAGAGCTTTTAGAAATTCGTGGCGAGCAGAAGGAAATTGGCTGGGGAAGCCAAATCCGCTCCTACGTTTTTCATCCGTATTCAATGGTTAAAGACCATCGAACAAACACTGAAAGCGGAAATGTTCAGGCTGTAATGGACGGGGATTTAGATCAGTTTATTAATGCTTATCTGCGTTCAAGAATTTCTTAAATAGTTAATGATTAAAGCAATCGAGTTCAATATTTAACCTCAAAGGCCTTTGTCGACCATTTCGACAAAGGTTTTTTTTATGATGTTCCGGATTATTCTTGGAATTTTCGGAAAATCACTTCCTTCTAAGTGAAAATTATCCTTTTTTCGAGTCTCTTATGAAAACCACTTTATTAGCAAATGCTAATGAAAATTTTAATCCTTTATCACGTCAATTTAATGCCGTTTACACGATATTTAAGCCATGCTATACTCACTTTCGGTTACTAGAAAAAATGATTGTGGAATGCATTATAGAGAGGAATATCGGTATGAATATTTTAAGCAATCTTACACATACATATCCAAAAATGAGAATCGTTATAGATTATCTTTTTGTGCTAATTGGATCAGCCATCATTGCCATGGCATTTAACGTTTTTTTATTGCCAAACCAAGTGGCTTCGGGCGGAGTAAGCGGAATTAGTACGATTTTAAAAACAGTACTTGGCTGGGAGCCTGCCTATGTCCAATGGGCGTTTAATATTCCATTATTTATCGCTGGCGTCATTTTATTAGGAAAACAATTTGGTGCGAAAACACTTGCCGGGACCATTTTTCTGCCATTGGTTGTTATTTTAACAAAAAATTTCGAGCCATGGACGCATGACGCTTTACTCGGGTCTTTGTTCGGAGGAATTGGCGTTGGGCTTGGACTTGGGATTGTGTTTAGGGGAAAAGCATCAACTGGGGGGACTGACCTAGCCGCTCAAATCATCAATAAATATACAGGCTTTACACTTGGCAGATGTGTCGTCATGATCGATGGATTAATCGTCCTTACCGCCGCCATTGTCTTTGACATTGAAAAAGGTTTGTATGCCCTGATTGCTTTATATGTGACAAGCAAAACGATTGATTTGGTTCAGGTGGGGTTTGGGCGGTCAAAAATGGCGATGATTATTACCAGTAAACAAGACGAAGTTCGTGAAGGAATATTGAATAAAATTGACCGTGGTGTGACAAAACTATCAGCATATGGTGGTTTTACAGACCATGAACGGCCAGTTCTGATGTGCGTGGTTGATCAAACGGAGTTCACGAAATTGAAACAATTGGTCGAAACCCTTGATCCATCTGCATTTGTAGTCGTTATGGACGCGGCTGAGGTTTTAGGTGAGGGTTTCAAACGCGCGTAGGATTGGTATAATAGTACATTGATGGTATTATTTTCAGAAGGGGGTAGTAATGATGAAGAAAAAGCTACTAACATTGTTGTTGGGGACGTCCCTTGTAATGGGTCTTGCTGCCTGTGGCGGCGGTACTAGTGATAAAGGTACTGATACGGCAAGCGGCGGAGATGCAGCAAAGATTTTCGATCAAAAATGCTCTAGCTGTCATGGCGGAGATTTAAAGGGTGGCATGGGTCCGAACTTGACAAAGATTGGATCAACGCTGTCGAAGGATGAAATTTTGAATACGATTAAAAATGGTAAAGGCGCAATGCCGAAAGATGTTATTCAAGGCGATGACGCTAACAAAGTTGCTGACTGGCTTGCTGCTAAAAAGTAGAAATAATCAAAAACAAAAACGTTCTGCACATCGCAGAACGTTTCAGATTGTAGACAAAAGGCATTCGAATGACCCCATTCGGATGCCTTTTTGTTGGGTTTTTGCTCGTAAGAGCAAAATTTAGACCTTTTCTATGCCTATTATTACGCCATTTCTGGACCTTTCCAGGTCCAGCTGGCCATCTTTTTCAAGTTCATGGCAGCAAAAGTAAGCATCGCTTGCATGGACAATTTTTTTAGGCCTCTTAAGGTTGTCCAACGCATACCATGCTTTTCCTTAGCATCCGCAAAGACACGTTCAATCGTTTCTTTACGTCTAGCGTATATGCTTTTATTCTCTGGTGTGTGACGAAGATGATCGGCTTCTTCTATGTAATGTTCCCAAACATGTCGCTCAATTAATTTTTTGTGTTCTTTACTCTGCGTGCATTCTGAAAGCAAAGGACAATTTTGGCACTCAAGCGGATTAGAGAAGTATTGACGCTTTCCATTCTTCGTCGTCGTTGCATATTTCAGTATTTGTCCTTGCGGACAGATATAACAATCGTAGTATTCATCATAAATATACTCATGTTTTTTCATATAACCCTCCTTCGTACGAGGGCGTGTATATGGTAATGCTGGAGTCATATCATTTTCAAATACGAATTGAGCAATAGCAGGTGTTTTGTATCCTGCATCAGCAGCAACAGCTTCAGGTTTCCCGTGTTTTTCAATGACCTTCTCAAGTAGTGGCTCGAAAACGACGCTATCATGGATATTCCCTGGAGTTACAATTGTACCCAAAACAAAACCATTTCGATCCGAGGCCGCATGAAATGAGTATGCGAACTGTTTCGTTCGCTCATCCTTTACGTAATAACCACTTTCTGGGTCAGTGGTACTTTCTTTAATTTCCTTTAATTCTTCTTTTTCAAATTTATCCGGAGGAAATGGCTTTTTTCCATGATCTTCACGGTCTTTATTAATCTCTTCTTGTAGACGAGTTTCATACGCCTTCGATTCCTTTCGAACTACTTTCTTCTCAAATTTTCGCTTATTTGCACTAGCTTTAACATGTGTAGAATCAATAAATACGTGATCGCTAATAATCAATTTCTTTTCTGAGGCTTCCTTTAAAATACGAAAGAAAATCTGTTCAAATAAATCAGTATCCTTAAAGCGTCGCTCGTAGTTTTTACCAAACGTTGAAAAGTGTGGAACCTTATCATAAAAACCAAAGCCGAGAAACCAGCGATATGCCATATTCGTTTCGATTTCTGCAATGGTTTGACGCATTGAGCGAATACCGAAGGTATATTGAATGAAAGCCATCTTAATCAATACCACAGGGTCAATACTCGGACGTCCCCGTTCAGATGAATACATATCTTGAACAAGTGAATAGATAAATGAAAAATCAATAGCAGCTTCTATCTTGCGAACCAAATGGTTCGCGGGTACAAGTTGTTCTAAAGCTATCATTTCTATTTGATCACGATTCATCTGTGTATTTTTAGTAAGCATTTCATCCACCTCATTTAATTCACTGTACCTAAATTATACAAAAGACTGTGTTAATGTACATTATTGATTTATACACACTGTTGATTGGAGTGGAAGGCGCGAAGACTCCTGCGGGAGGACGGGACAGGTGAGACCCCGCAGGCGCTGGAAGCGCCGAGGAGGCTCACCGAACCGCCCGCGGAAAGCGAAGCGCCTGGAACGGAAATCAACAGCCAAGTTTAATGTAGCAAAACAAAAAAGACTGTCGGTAAACCCGAAATTCTTCGAATTTGTCGACAGTCTGAAACGTTCTGCACATCGCAGAACGTTTTTTATTATTCAAAAGATAGAGAATCCTGTCAGCTTTTGTATTGTTTGAAAAGAAACTGTAATATATTTTCCGCTTTTATTAGCGATTTATGATGTTATAATAAAACTATGCGAAATTATGCACATATTTTTTGTTATTTTAGTCCATTTTGCAAATAAATAAAGATTTGTGTCGAATCCACGATTCGAACTATCTTTTAATAAAGGTGATATGAATGATAGAGATGCAAGAAGTATATAAAAAGTACCCGAATGGTGTGACTGCCATTAATGGGATAGATGTCAAGATTAACCAGGGAGAATTTGTTTATGTCGTTGGGCCGAGTGGTGCTGGGAAATCGACATTCATCAAAATGATGTATCGTGAGGAAGTACCGACTACTGGAACGATCACAATGAATGGCGTGAATCTTGCCAAATTAAAGATGAAAAAGGTTCCGCTTTTCAGAAGAAATCTTGGCGTCGTCTTTCAGGACTTTAAGCTGCTTCCGACCTTGACTGTCTATGAAAACGTGGCCTTTGCGCTAGAAGTAATTGAAGCTCAGCCTAAGTACATTCGAAAACGGGTTATGGAGGTTCTCGACCTAGTTAACTTAAAGCATAAAATAAAAATGCTTCCAACGGAGCTTTCCGGCGGTGAGCAACAGCGTGTGTCCATTGCACGCTCAATAGTCAACTCACCGAAGGTTGTGATTGCGGACGAGCCTACCGGTAACCTTGACCCTGAGACTTCATGGGAAATCATGAACATTTTTGAAGAAATTAATACAAGAGGAACAACGATTGTTATGGCTACTCATAACAGAGAGATTGTCAATACATTGAAGCATCGCGTGATTGCCATTGAAGGCGGCAGGATTGCGCGCGATGAACAAAGAGGTGATTACGGTTATGAAAATTAGAACCGTTGGCCGTCACGCCCGTGAAAGTTTAAAGAGTATTAGCCGGAATGGCTGGATGACGTTTGCATCCGTTAGTGCCGTTACTGTTACGCTTATTTTAGTCGGTGTCTTTTTCGTAATTATGATGAATCTAAACAGAGTGGCACAAACCATTGAAGATGATGTGCAAATTCGCGTACACATCGATGTTGCTGCGAACAAACAAGATCAGCAATCATTAAAAAGTGAGATTGAAAGAATTCCGGAAGTGCAAAGTGTTACATTTTCACCAAAAAAGAAAGAACTAGATAATTTAGTGAATAGTCTTGGTGAGGATGGAAAGGCCTTTAAACTTTTTGAACAGGATAATCCGCTAAACGACGTATTTGTCGTAAAAACGAAAAAGCCAACCGATACGATGGTAGTTGCTAAAAAAGCTGAAAAGCTAAATTATGTATCGAAGGTTAGATATGGAGAAGGCAAGGTTGAAAAATTATTTAAGTTTATTAAGGCGAGCCGCGACGTCGGAGTCGTCCTCATTATCGGCTTGTTCTTTACAGCGATTTTCTTAATTTCTAATACGATTAAAATTACGATAATTGCAAGACGAAGAGAAATTAAGATTATGAGATTAGTAGGGGCGACAAATAACTTTATTCGCTGGCCGTTCTTTTTGGAAGGTTTATGGCTTGGGATTCTTGGTGCGATTTTACCAATTATCCTGATTTCGATTGCCTACTACCGTGCCTATGATTATATTGGTCCAAAGCTTGAAGGGACGTTTATCAAAGTGCTGCCATTTGACCCATTTGTTTATCAGGTTTCCGGCATTCTAATTTTAATGGGAGCCGTGATTGGAGTATGGGGCAGCGTGATGTCTGTAAGGAAATTCTTAAAGGTGTAATTTTTTGTCAGGAGGGACGGACTGTCATGTCCTTCCTGGTTTAATAAAATCGTAATGCTACTTAATACAATAAAGTTCGATTTACATAGATTAAAAGACGTTTTACTTAAACATTGAGATAGATGGAGGGGAGTAATTGGAAATGAAGAAAACAGTTATTACGCTTGCCATGGCAGTGACGGTTGGTCTGGGGACTATTTTTGGAGCGATTCCTACAAAAATAGAGGCCGCATCAATCTCAAAACTAAAAGATGAACAAAATAAAATACACGAGCAGCGCTCTGATATAAAATCAGATATTAATCAAGCAAACGATAAAATTAGTAATCTTCAAGGTCAGCAGGCAGATGTGAAAAGTGAAATGAAGCGGCTTGATTTTGCGATTAGTGATGCGACGGCAAAAATTGATGATAAAACAGCTAAAATTGAAGAGACAAAAACTCAGATTGCAAAGCTTGAGGAAGAAACAAAAATCCTCAAGGAGCGAATTGCGAAGCGTAATTTGCTGTTAAAGGACCGTGCCCGAAGTTATCAGGAAACGGGTGGAATGGTCAATTACTTGGATGTGTTAATGGGGTCAACCAGCTTTAGCGATTTCATTGACCGTGCGAATGCTGTAGCAACGATTATGCAGGCTGACCAGGATATTATAAAGCTGCATGAAGCAGATAAAACCGAGCTTGAGAAGAAACAAACTCAAGTTGAAAAGGACTTGGCCAGCTTAAAAAAAATGCTGGCAGACTTGGAAAGTATGAATCAGCGTTTGTCTGCCCAAAAAGCTGAAAAGGATAAACTATTAGGAAGTCTAAAAAGTCAAGAAAATGAAATCCATGAAGGTGTGATGGATTTAAAAGAGCAGGAACAAATTCTCGGATCTCAAGAGGCAGCGATTCAAAAGGCCATCAAGCTGGAGCAAGAGGCACAAGCTAGAGCTGCGGCAGAGGCGGCAAAGGCGGCAGAGGCGGCAAAAAATAACTCAGCAAACGGCGGAAGTGGCGGAAGTGGCGGAAGTGGCGGAAGTGGCGGCAGTTCCGGAGCAACACCAGGAGTTTCAAGTGGTTTCTGGACCCAGCCGGCTCAAGGCCACCGCAGTTCCGGTTTCGGCGGCCGTGGTGACGGAATGCACTATGGAGTAGATATTGCCAATCGGACGATGGTACCGATTTTGGCTGCTGCTGACGGTGTCGTCATTCAATCCTATTATTCTAGCAGTTATGGAAACTGTATCTTTATTTCCCACTCCTACAATGGACAGGTTTTTACAACTGTTTATGCCCATATGAGTTCTCGCATGGTTGGCGATGGGGCAGTGGTGAGAAAAGGTCAGCAGATTGGTGTCATGGGTAATACCGGCGCTTCAGAAGGCCAACATTTACATTTTGAACTTCATAATGGTCCGTGGACACAGGATAAGCGTAATGCTATCAATCCTGTCGGTATTGTACCGCTACCTTAATTAGAATGAGGAGAAGCCTGAGAGCTTCTTCTTTTTTTGTGGAAAAAGGGTTTGAAAATCTGAATCAGTTAACTATGTCTTAATGAAAAAAATATATGTATCACTTTGAATGAAGTAAACCTTAGCTCTTCTCCCATAGCCAGCCTTTATTATGTTGGTGTCCCCTCGCATTCCATTCATTTCCATGATTAGGTTGGGAGCTGAAACTCATGGTAGTTTTGTAAATTTCATCATTCACTCATAACTCGTCCATTCCTCACATATAAGTTAATAATTGGGCAGGAATTCGGTGCCTTTTTATTAAATTAATATGACAGGTATTTAACTTGAGGAGGATTCTGGATGAATCGAAAATGGATTGCCCTGTTGATGACGGGTTCGCTTTTATTCGGAGCAGGGGGCACCTATGCTGGAATGCAGTTTTTAGAGAAAAAAGAAGGAAACATGAAGCAGGAGCAAACGCTGACCCCAAAAGATCCTACAGTAAATTCTGAAACCAATACAAAAGATCTTGAAAAAGTCGAGCAGGCCTATGATCTCATTTTAAGCCGCTATGTGGAAAAAGTGGACGAGGATAAGCTAGTGGAAGGTGCGATTCAAGGAATGCTTTCCGTGTTAAAGGATCCTTACTCAGTTTATATGGACAAGGAAACGGCCAAGCAATTCACCCAAACCTTGGAATCATCCTTTGAAGGCATTGGTGCCGAGGTCGGGATGGTCGATGGAAAAATTGTCATCGTGTCGCCATTTAAAAATTCTCCTGCTGAGAAAGCAGGCATTAAGCCTAATGACCAGATTTTGAAGGTTGACGGTAAAAGTGTTGAAGGGCTTGACCTCAATAAAGCTACATTAAAAATTCGCGGGAAAAAAGGCACGTTGGTAACTTTAGAGATTGCCCGAAAAGGTCTGAAGGAACCACTCTCTATTGATGTAAAGCGTGATGAAATTCCACTTGAGACTGTCCATTCTTCCATTAAGAAGCATGATGGCAAAAAAATAGGCTATATTGAATTAACTTCCTTCTCTCAAGATACTGCAGCTGATTTTAAAAAGGATTTAAAGGCGCTAGAAAACGACCAAATAAAAGGGCTAATCATTGATGTGCGGGGGAACCCAGGCGGACTGCTGGACAGTGTCGGAGAGATTTTAAAGGAATTTATCCCGAAGGATAAGCCATATGTTCAAATCGAGCAGCGGAACGGGAAAAAAAATCGTTATTTTTCCACTATTTCCGCGAAAAAGGATTATCCCGTGCTTGTCCTAGTGAACAAAGGCAGTGCCTCCGCTTCGGAAATTTTAGCAGGCTCACTGCAGGAAGCTGTAGGATACCAACTCGTCGGGGAAACGACATTTGGTAAAGGAACCGTTCAGCAGGCGGTCCCAATGGGGGATGGCAGCAATATTAAATTAACCCTATTTAAATGGTTGACCCCAGATGGAAATTGGATTCATAAAAAAGGGATTAAACCGGATGTTGCCGTCAAACAGCCAGCTATATTCGCAACCCACCCTATTCAAGTAGAGAAGCCGTTAGTCGAGGACATGAACAATGAGCAGATCAAGAATGCCCAAGAAATTTTAGCCGGTCTGGGCTTTGCGCCTGGCCGATCTGACGGATATTATAGCGACAAAACCACGATTGCCGTTAAAGGCTTCCAGCAGGAATATGATTTACAGCCGACTGGAAAAATTGATGCCAAAACTGCTTCCAAGCTCGAAGCGGCTGCGATTAAGGAAATGAAAAAAGAAAAGAATGATCTTCAGCTGCAAACGGCATTGAAGTTGATTACGAAATAAACCCAACAGAGGCTCTGGTCTCTGTTTTTTTTTGGCCCTTTAAGTGTGTTGATTTTGCTTTTGTTATGCTGTTTGGAGGAATTATCGGGAATTTCCGCGGAAATAGTAGTTTGATTGCGAAATTAAGCGATAATATCGCAGAATTCCAACAAAAGTTGACTGAATCCGCGTTTTTACTCCACAGAACAACAAATCCAAACTACCAGAGTCCCATCTCATTCACCTCAAAATTAGATTGTTACGATATTTTTCTGTTTTTCTAAAAATTAGCAATATGTTTTATGACTGCAATTTGGTAAAATAATCTTTAGGGGAATTTTACATACTAAATTAATAGAAATTTTAATAGAGGCAGGTGGCAGGAAATGGTACAAATATGGCTTGTGGAGCTTCTTAAAGGGACAGGCAAGTTATTTCTTCATCCTGTTTTATACTATCTTGTTTTCCTTTCAGGGATTTTAGGAGTTATCAGGGTAAAACGTGAGCGAAAAAATTTTCATATTCGGGCGCATGATGCTTATTTCGAACTCCGGCAGTTATTTCCGTCTGGACTTCTTATTGGGCTTATACTTTCCATTATTGTTGTTGCAACAGGTATCGTCGTTCCTTTCGCTGCCATTCTTCTTATTGCTGGATTTACCTTATTGTGGTCACTGACGACAAATGTCCGATGGATGTCGCCGGCCTATACGATTGGGGCAGCCTTTTTTACCATCATTTTAATCGCTGAAAATAATTGGTCAATCCCACTCTTTTCGAAATTATTTCATTCGATTGGTGACAAGGTTTACCCTTCTGTTGTCGTGATTATCGGGCTTTTGTTAATTGCTGAAGGACTCCTAATTGTTAAAAATGGAAGCAAAGGAACCTCTCCTAAACTAGCAAAAAGCAAGCGTGGTCAAAGTGTTGGTGTCCATGAAGTGAAGCGCCTCTGGATGCTGCCGCTGTTCATGCTTATTCCTGGAGACGCGCTCCAGCTGCCATTTGATTGGTGGCCGGTATTCCATTTGGGAGCAAAAGAGTACTCACTTATACTTGTACCTTTTGCAATTGGTTTTCATCAGCAAATCAAAGGGATGCTTCCTAAAGATGCGATCCAACTTCACGGCCGGCAGGTGATGGTGCTAGGGGTATTCATCACACTTCTCTCAGTAGTGGGGTATTGGTATCCGCTCATCTCGATCGTAACAACTGCGCTTGCTGTAATTGGCCGCGAATCTTTAACATTAATTGCGTCTCTAAGGGACGAAAATAGACCATTTTATTTTTCAAGAAAAAATCAAGGCTTGATGATTATCGGTATTATCCCGGAATCACCTGCAAGTAAAATGGGGTTGCAGGTGGGTGAAATTATCGCAAAAACCAATGGAGTATTGGTTCGTGATGAAAAAACCCTTTACGAGGCCTTACAAAAAAATCGCGCCCATTGCAAACTCGATGTCCTCGATACAAATGGTGAGATCCGCTTCGTTCAACGTGCCCTTTATGAAGGCGATCACCACGAGCTAGGGATATTATTTGTTCCGGATGAACGGAAGTATGATGAGAAAATCGGGAAGTGTGTAAAACACCAAAATAATCAGGATTTCGTTCAAAAATTACCGGATTACCACAAAAAAAGTCCGGATTAAGAAATCAAAATTAAACGAATTACCACTCAGAAAAAGCGGACTAAATGACGGATTAAATCTAAAATACATCCTATCTCTAGGATTCAGTGATAATTTGAAATGGGTATCATAAACAGTTGAAAAGATACCATCATTTGACGGAATAGCTTTTGATTAATAAATAGGATTTACTATAAAACGCAGTAATATGAGAGGGTATATAAAAGTGTAATTTTCAAAATAATTCTCATAATTAATTGGGAATATTAGATAGTATTGAGATTTCATATTCAAGTAGAATGGTTTTTCATAATTATTTGGAATGAATTCTAAGTTATTAGAGAAGTTGATGCTTCTCTCAGATTGTAGACAAAAGGCATCCGAATGGGGTCATTCGAATGCCTTTTGTCTACAATCTGTAAAACCCTGTATTAGGGTTTTTCTTTTTACCCTTAAACTCTGGGGGCATTGTTCATTAAAGGGCCATATTCTTAAAGAATGATGGTGACTCCAAATAATTCTGGTATAAAATGAATCCGAGCTTAATACTATCATGGTTAGCAATAAGATTGCTTTCAAGTATTGCACTTTAATTATTATCCAGAGGGCTTTTCGTCTCTTCCTCCTTAAAAGAATGTAAACTCCATTCTCTTTGTTTATTTGATAGCCCCTATGGATCGTGTTGTTACTTCTGCAGAAGTATTGATAGATGCTTCACCTAGGGCTCTGCCCCAACGGTCCTGTACTTGCTCATAATGCTTATTTTGATAGGCTCTGGCATATACTCCTAAGCCAATTGGGTCAATTTCATGTTTTAGGATTTTCTTAATTAATTGGTCAAATTGCGTTTTTAGTTGTTCTTCTACCATTTTTTCTAGTTTGTCATTATTATGACTCATATTAATTGGAGATAGACGCTCCGTTAATTCCATGATCATTTTTACGTGAATGTCGAATGTAAATTTACCATGACTATACCCCGTATGAATTTTTGTTTTTGCGTTACGTGCATTAAAGCTTAACATATTTCTGTATATTGTGTTCTCCTTTTTACCATTTACAATAGGGAGGGTAAAGCTAAAATCAACATTGTCTCCTTTTAATATTTGTAACAAGGTTGTTTCTTGAGGATTAAGCGAAGTACTATACCCTCCTTTCTCGTTTAGTAATGTACTGCCTGTTATTGTGATTTCTTTCTTCAGTTTTATGTTAGGGATGCTGGGAGTGAGACCTTTTTCAAAAATCTGCCGATGCAGATCCTGGAGCGTTGTTTTTATTGTTTCACCCTTTTCATTTGAAGTATCGATCATGGACTTTAAATATATTGGGGTGATTGGTTTGTCTTTAGCTTTAAAATTCATAATCTCTGAAACAGGGCCATCTACTATTATTATTCTTGGATTGACTGTAGCTTTAGTATCGCGAAAAAAAACATCTAGTAAGGAAAGCCAATTTGGATTTTGGAGCAATTTTTTCCCAATAAGTAGAACCTCAAGTTTTGATTCAACAGAGACACCAGCGCCGCGAACGTCGAATTCCTTTCTAGATTGCCGGATCGTTTTTGCTCTGACTTCAACTATTTCTTCTTTTTCTTTTGCTTCTTTACTGAATACAGGACTTGATTCATAAAATTCCAAATCATTTTCTTTATTCAAATCTATGCCAAACGCTAAGTGAAACATTGTATCCTCCATGTATGGTGGTTGTACCAATCCTGATGGAAGGATGATTAGGGAGAATAGTAATAGAAAAAGTCCAAACAACCTCTTCATTTGGTAACTCTCCCTCGAATTCGATCATGGATACTTAAGTAAATCCACAAAAACAATGGAATGATATATATGAAGGGAAATGCAATATTCGCACTCAAGCTTTGCAACAAGTCATTTTGATTAAAAGTAGGAATAACAAAATATATGATCATCACCATCAACAGTAATAATAGAAGTAAGTGTTTGCTATGATCATGTTTCCCGAACAGCCAACTTGTACAGAAAACAGCACCATAGATATAAGGCATCCAAGCCCTAGAAAGAACCAATAAGTAAAACGCGAGAAAAATAATTTCCATTCTCTCTAAAAATCGAAATTCCACTACTTTTAATATACTTAAAGTAGGTTCATTAAATAGAGTAATTTCATCGGGACTAAAAAAGACAAAACATGCAAGAGTTATGAATAAAAATACGAGCATTGATAATGAGTTGGCGATTATAATGCCTACGGAAGCCTTTTCCTTATTTTGTAAGAATGGGTATAACAAAAACACGATTTCAAAGCCAAAAAAAGAATATGCAGTAGATTGAGTAGCTAATAGCACCTTCTTCATATCTTTGAACAGAGGGAGAAGGTGAATCCAGTGATGGTTTCCCCACAAGGCAAACCAGTAGAAGAAAGGCATCCATAATACGAGGAAAAAAACGAGTTCCGCGTAACGACCGATGATACGAATTCCACTACGAGCAATAGTATATGTAGGGATGGCGAATAAAATCATAAGGACATAACCAGTTACTCCAGGCAAAATCCATATTTGAATAAATAGGATTGAACGCTGAAAAATGAGAAACGCACTATAAGCGAAATACAGAGCAATGAAAAGGGCAATAGCTTTTCCTGCCCACTTTCCAAAATACTTTGTAAATAAATCAATTAGTGTTCCTTCCGGATATTTCTTCATTATTTGAATAATGATTAGACTTGCTACAATAGATGCTATCCAGCCAAAGATGATAATGATCCAACCATCCATACCTGCCTTTTCTGCCAAGATTCGTGGGAGTTGCAGTACCCCGATGCCCAATTGTGCGCCATGTATTAAAAAAATATATTGCGTTAATGTAATCTCATTGTAAGCATACTTTTTCATTTTCCACCCTCCCGAGGATCATTGGAGCCTTGTTTCACTGCCTGAATTGCTCTTGTGCTCAAAGGACGACGGTTCATTTTCCAGAGTGGAACACGTAAAAAACTATCCTTCCAATCGGATAAATAGATTGGAGTAAATGGACTGCTGTATGGAGTGCCCAGTGATTCCAAAGAAATAAGATGTCCAATCAAAGTGATTAAACCAATCACAATACCTACAATTCCAAACAAAGATGCAAGAAACATCATAGGAAATCGCAATAACCGAATGGCTGAGCTCATATCATAATTAGGTATAATAAATGAAGCAATAGCGGTAGAGGCTACAACTATAATCATCATGTTGCTGACTATCCCCGCTTGTACAGAAGCTTGACCGATTACAATAGCCCCTACAATCCCTACTGTTTGCCCTATGGGAGCAGGAAGACGTATCCCTGCCTCACGAAGCATTTCAAGAGCAATCTCCATAATAAGTGCTTCAATCAGCGGAGGAAAAGGCACCTCAGCGCGATATTTTCCTATGTTGAGCAACAATTTTACAGGAATTAACTCATAATTAAACGAAATCAAAGATATATAAAGTGCAGGGAAAAAAATAGTTACGAAAAAGGCCAATAACCTCAGTAACCGTATAAAATTTGCCGTTAGGAAACGTGATCCATAGTCATCCACATTGTGAAAAAAAGATATTAGTGATACTGGTGCGACCAATGCTGCGGGTGATCCATCTACTATGACAACAAATCTACCCTGTAAAATATGAGAGGCAGCAGCATCTGGCCGTTCCGTTGAGATAAGTTGCGGAAATGGGGAAAAGGAATTATCCTCAATGAATTCCTCTAACTCTCCTGCATTAAGAATCGCGTCGACATCTAATTGGCGGATACGATCCTCCAGCTCTCGCAATACCTCTGGGTGTGCAACATCTTCTAAGTACAAAATCGAAACTTTGCTCTTACTTCGGCGTCCAACTGTTATCTCTTTGATTTTTAGCTCGCGGTTAGAAATATAACGGCGGATTAATCCGATATTTTTACTGCTTGTCTCCCCAAACCCTTGATGTGCCCCTTTTAAAGAGGTTTCGAGCTGTGGATCTTCAATTGCTCTTTGTGGCCAACCTTGGGTGTCGAAGATCAGTGCATCGTTTCGTCCTTCTACTAACAATGCACTTTTACCTTGTAGAATACTGTTCTCAAGCTCTGTCCAATGATTTATTGAGCCTAAGTGACCAATCGATACAGCTAAGTTAGGATTCTTCTTATCTTCAACGTCATTTATTAAAGGACGAAGGATATGATCATGGACGGAGTCTGTATTAGTTAGACCCGCAAGGTAAATAAGGACCGCTTTCTCACCACTCATCTTAATATCCAAGTGTCGTACAATTAAATCAGGGGTATAAGTGAAAAGTGTATACAAATCTACAAGATTTTCGGATAGGGTTGTGCTTATCTTTTTATTTTGAATTTCGTTTGCTTGTTTTTGAGGCTCATTTAATTTTTTTCTTGGTTTATTATGAAAAATCTTCATTTTACCATCACCAATACGAAGGAAATTATTTTTATAGTTAACTACGTATGCTAATATTATTCAAATACAGTTAAATTCAAACAGCCTCCAATTCATTTATGAAGCTTCCCCGCCAATGGTAATTATCTTCAATTGTAGGTTTGGAATAAAGTTTGATCATTTGATGATACCTATACCATTAAGTGTCCTTTTCTTGAATAAACTCAATAAGTAAATTGGCCATTAAAATTAGAAACCATTGGTGAACTTCTTTCCTTTGCATCATTCCATTAGGGTAAGAATTACTCTTCCGTTTCTTTCTATTAAAATAGATTACAGGTGGTGCATTGTGAAAAAATTAATATTCGTCCAAAATAAAAAAAGAATCCTTATGAAATTTGATTTTTTAAAAAAGGACATAGTGCTTACCATTTCACTGATACTGGCAGTTGTAAGCTGTTTTATACATCCGCCAAGGCTCGAATATATTAACTTTAATGTGCTGGTCAGTTTATTTAATCTAATGGTGGCCATTAAGGCCTTTGAAGAGCTAAAGTTATTAGACAAATTTGCCGTTGCTATATTAAATAAATGCAATAACAGCAGGACCATATCAGTTATTCTGATTTTGTTATGCTTTATTTGCTCGATGTTTGTAACGAATGATGTGGCTTTGCTCACTTTTGTACCAATAACGCTTGTCATTAGTAAAAAGACACAAATAAATATGATGGATACGATCATCCTGCAGACAATTGCGGCAAATATCGGAAGCAGCCTAACGCCTATGGGGAATCCGCAAAATTTGTACATCTATTCTTACTATGGCATTAAGCCCATCCCATTTTTTGGTTCAATCCTGTTATTAGCTATGCTTGGCATCAGTTCGTTGTTTATATTTACTAAAAAACTTCATAAAACAGAATTAAAAATAGAACTTCCTGTCATTACCATAGAGGATCGAAAAAAAGCTGCAGTCTGGAGCCTGATACTTGCCATTATTATCGTGTCTATTTTTGGAGTCATCAATTATTACATTGCGCTAATAATCACATTGATGACAGTATTTATTTTGAATAGAAAATTACTATTTAAGATTGATTATTTTCTTCTGATAACCTTTGTCTGTTTTTTTATTTTTATTGGAAATATATCAAACTTGAATGCAATGAAAACATTTGCTCACGCCAATTTAAGAGGAGGCACATCGATCTTTTTTAGTTCCATATTTTTGAGTCAATTGATCAGCAATGTGCCTGCTTCAATCCTCCTGTCAAACTTTACTTCTGATTGGAAACCCTTATTATTAGGAGTAAATATTGGAGGACTTGGAACAATTATCGCGTCTTTAGCCAGTGTAATCTCCTATAAACTATTCATTCAATCCAACCGTAAAGAGAGTAAAAAGTATTTAATCAAATTCAGTATTTACAACTTTTCATTTTTAGCCATACTTGCATGTATACAATACTTCATCTTTAAATATTTAAAAATCTTTTAAAAAAATGATTTGCGATGGGAGTTTAAAAACCTATAGTGTTCTTCTTCCACAATCGGGCGCTTTTCTGTAATAAGGAACAGTGTTTTTTTTCCATTAAAGGGCCATATAATTGAACAACATCTTTAGAGAAAATTGGATACTTTTAGTGGAAAGATAATCAAAATTTAGTATCAACTATTAGCACCAAGTGTTAGAATTAAAGTAAATGTAGAGTGAAATAAAAATTATTGTATGGGGGCTTTTATGGTGTTAGATATTCAAAACATTAAAGAAGTTATTAGACACCGTTATCCATTTCTTTTAGTGGATAGGATTTTGGAATTGGAAGAAGGAAAAAGAGCAGTTGGTATTAAAAATGTGACAGTAAATGAAGATTTTTTTAATGGACACTTCCCCGATTATCCGGTAATGCCAGGTGTACTAATTATTGAAGCATTAGCCCAAGTTAGCGCAGTTGTGATGTTAACTAAAGAAGGAAATCAAGGACGATTAGGGCTTTTAGCGGGAATAGATAAATGCCATTTTAAACATCAAGTAAAACCGGGAGACCAACTCCGTCTTGAGGTTGAAATCACTCGATTAAAAGGTCCTATTGGAAAAGGAACAGGAATTGCAACTGTTGAGGGAGAAATAGTTTGTGAAACGGAATTGATATTTGCATTTGGCGATTAATTTTATAATTTTTCTTTTCTACATGATAAATAATCGTATGTTTAAGGTTAACGGAGGAAGAAATTGTGTATCAAATTGCAGCCTATTCTTTGAAATGTATCTTGCGTGTATTTGGAAAACTTCACGTTTACGACAAAACAGAACATCCCAAAAGAGGGTGCTTATGTTATTGCTTGTACTCATACAGGTTGGGTTGATGTTTTGTATTTGGGCATAACTTTATTGCCAAACAAAATTCATTTCATGGAAAAGAAACAACTATTTACTAATAAATTAATAGGTTGGTTTTTGCGCAAACTTAGTGCTTTTCCTGTGGATCGTGCTAACCCTGGTCCAAGTGGAACAAGAATTGAAGAGCAAACGGCATTAAAACAAGGAGCATGCTCAGCATTCAAAAGTACCTATCATACCCGCAGCATATGTGGGTCCAAATAGTTTTAAGGAATTGTTCATTAAGAGGGATGCATTTCTTATATTGGGTGAACCAATACATATTTCTAATTTGAAAGAACAGCGAGCCAATTTTACAAACTTGTTAGAAGAAAAAATGAATACTCTTGTGCAGAAGATCTAAGTCAAAAAATAGACGATAATGTGTAAAGACAAATAAATCTTCTTGTTCAACAAACGGGCGCGATTATGGAATAAAACTTAGATCTTTAAACGACATTTTTGTTATATTTTTAAGTACAGTGAAGTATCTTACATCAAAGATTAAACAACTATATTTTAACCCCGTCCTAAATTTGTGAACGGGGTTATGCTTGTTTGAGGTTTTAAAATTAAATAACTTTATTGTCAGTTTACTTAGGGATACCAATACCATATAACGAGACATAGAGTTATTTATAAGTAATGGGCTCCAATTATTTAATTTTTAGTATCTCAGTAGCTGGTGGAATATTGTTCTTTTCATTTTAGAGTATTAATTAACTGGATAGAAATACTCTTATAAGCAGAAAGGAATAAGGAATTATTAGTTCTGAAAAACAAGTTAATTTTGAATAATAATGTTGTTAAAATAATACGGTTAATTATGATTTATTCTAGAAATGTTTATAAAAAAATAATCCGGTTAAATATAATTTCTTCTCTTTGTTATTCAAATTATAAATTTAAAAATCCGGGAATTTATGATTTCATTATCGGACTAAAACCTTGATTTAATAAGACCTATATCCGATTAATTTTGGAGTTTAACAGGTAGTGTTAAATCCCTTATGTAAATAACGCATGCGTTAGTTCAACAAGAGGAAGTCTGTCTATTTAAAGTTAGCCGTTCCATTAGGAGGAAAATCCAATTTACTTTCTAATTATGGATTATTTATGGAGTAGAAAATGAAGTGATAAATGTGGTCATAAATCACATTTACACAATTACCTTAATCTTATAAATTATATTTTGTTAAACAAATTAAAAAAGACATTGGTATTCTAAATCCAATGCCTTTTTCATTTAGTTTATATTACAGATTAGAGTGCTTTTTTATATATAAGAACTTGTTTTGGCCTACTATCTATATGAAAACATATTCTCTTAATGCATCCTTTCTTGAAAAAGAAATATTTCGCCTAATAGGAGAGAATACCATAAAAAAGAGTTTCTATGACATAAGCATATTTAATCCTCTGCATTAAACTACCCTATTCTTCTTTCAGTTTTATTAAACTGTAATTCTTTTTCCCTTTACGAATAATAATAAATCTTTCATCAAATGAGTTTTCCACTGTAACATCTGCGTTCACATCATTTATTCGTTCACCATTCATAAAAATAGCTCCATTGTTTATATCTTCTCTTGCTTGACGTTTTGAAGGTTCAATTCCTAAATCAACTAACCACTCTACAATGTTTTTTGTATCTTTTGAAGCATAAAAAGTAGGCATATCTTTAAATCCTTGCTCAATTTCATCAGCCGTTAAGTATTTAATATCTCCACTAAATAATGCTTCTGTAATTTTCACCGCTTGACTATATGCTTTTTCACTATGAACAAATTTTGTCATTTCTTCCGCTAAAGCTTTTTGTGCATCGCGCTTATGAGGTTCTGTCTTAATTTTTATCTCCAATTCATCGATCTTATCTTTTGTTAAAAATGTAAAGAATTTTAAGTATTTAATCACATCACGATCATCTGTATTTATCCAAAATTGATAAAATTCAAATGGAGTGGTTTTTTCTGGATCTAACCAAATCGCTCCTCCTGCTGTTTTACCAAACTTTGTGCCGTCTGCTTTTAACAGTAAGGGTATTGTTAATCCAAATGCTTTTGCCTCTGGCCCTTCTAATTTACGTATTAAATCTAACCCACTTGTTATATTGCCCCATTGGTCACTACCACCAATTTGTAGTTGCACTCCTTCGTTTTTGTATAAATGATGAAAGTCCATGGCTTGAAGAATTTGATATGAAAATTCGGTAAATGAAATTCCGCCCTCTAATCGACTTGCTACAATGTCTTTTGCTAACATCGTATTCACACTAAAATTCTTACCGTAAACACGTAAAAATTCAATAATGTTTATCTGATGTGTCCAGTCATAGTTATTTACCATTTTTACATTTCCATCACCACCAAAGCCAAATAACTTTTTCATTTGTTCCGTCAATGCTTCAACATTAGATTGCACTTGTTCTAATGTCTGTAATTGGCGTTCTGTTTGACGTCCACTAGGATCACCGATTGTTCCAGTAGCTCCTCCAATTAAAATGACTGGATGATGCCCTTCTAATTGAAAACGTTTCATCATCATAAATGGGATTAAGTGTCCGATATGCATACTATCACCCGTTGGATCTACCCCACAGTACAATGAAATTTTTTTCTCTTCTACTAATTCACGTAGCCCATCTGCATCTGTTTGTTGGTTGATCGCATTCCGCCATTCTAATTCGTCAATGATGTTCATGCTTTTCTAACCCCTTTCAATTTTAAGATTTTCCTTTTTTAGTTTGTCTAAAAACAAAAGTCCCTATGTCTAAAAAAACATAAGGGCCTTAATCGTATTCTGCATCTTAAACAGTTGTCTCATCATCACTTTCATTTTTCACATTGTAAATAGTTTCAAGTTTTTCTTGAATTGCGCTTTCAATTTTACTTGTGTATTCATCGAATACAACTTTATCATGAGCGTACGGAGATAATGCACAAGCTCGTAGTATTGTTACTTTTCTTTCCTTATCCCATTCCTCTTCGCTAAATCCAAGACTTTTCACATATGGAAGTGGGCTGTTTCCATAGTCAGGGACGGCAAAATCTGTATGAGAAGTGATAAATTCATTGTGATATATATTCCCTTTAACGTAAGAAGCTTCACCAAAGAAATCATGATTTAATTTGTTCATTTTTGCTAAATCTGTGTTTCCTTCTTCATTAAACACATAGTCAACCATATTAAAGTCAGGTTTTGTTAATGGATAAACATGAATGGTTTTATCTCCAACTTTAAATTGTTTATCCTGTAAAAAATGATAAAAACGGTAAGCTCCTTCAATACTTGCACCAAGTAATTTGCCATAACCAGTCACGTTTAATGGTAATACTTTATGGGCTGTCCAAACTGAGGCAGCAGTTGCCCCTGCTTTAGAACCTTCAAGCATATATGCACCAAGTAATGCAGGAATATCGGCTCCTTTTTCAAACACATATGTTGCGAAGTAAGAAATTACGTCACGCATTCTAATATCTTTTACAACAATCCCACCAGCAGAGTATGGTATATATCCCATTTTATGTGGATCAATCGTAACCGTTTCAACGTGCATAATTGCTTTGAAAGAATTGTAAATATCTTCTGTCAGCCATTCATTTTTCTCATTGAAAATACTATATTTTTCATATACTTCATCAATTTTTTCATACTCAATAAATTCGTTGTTTTCATCTAGGAATATAGATCGAGCATACCCACCATAAGCAGCATCTATATGAATGTAAAAATAAATACCCTCTTTTGCTAATTTTTCACGCAGTTCAACAATTTTATCAATCCGATCTACTTGTCCTTCTTCTGTTGTACCGATAACGCCTACCACACCCAGAATAGGTATTTTTTCTGCAACCAATTCTCGGATTTTCTCTTCAAGTTTGCCAATGTCCATTCGATAGTTATGATCAACATTAATTGCTTCCACATTATCAAGGCCTATACCAATAATATCCGCTGATTTTAGCCAAGAATAGTGTTTTGTTTGTGGAATCAACCATTTACCCAGCTCTTGTAGATGCTCACCACTACGCGCAGAATGTGCTTTTATGTCATCAATTTTTTCAGGAATTTTTTCTATAATATCTAATATCTCTTCTGTAGTCATGTTTAATAATTCCCAATCTGATTTATCTTCAACTAATTGAGGAGCTACTTCTTTAACCGCTAAAGGAAGAGATTTCATGTTTCTTGCATACCAAAGGCCTTCTAGATTAGCAATCGAACCATCAGCACAAATATGCCCCCAGCTCTCACCTTTTTTATAGCTCATAAGAGCAGCAAATTCATGTCCTACTTCTTCTTCCATTTGAGAAGTGGCAGGGGAAGATTCATATGCCACGTTATTCCCATTCCATAACATTGCAGCTGTATACCCAATAATAGCTGGCATTAATGTTTCGGAATTCATATGTCCCCAAAACCGTCCTGCCGAATGCCATGGTAATGAATTGGTACGAAGTTTTGAAGATAATAAATCCATTACACTGCGAATATGATCTGCAGTTTCTTCAAAACTTTGTGAACTTTTATCCTGCGGAGTAATAACTGGTAGATCTTGCGGTTGATAATTTTGACGCCAACCTACATGTTCATCTACCATTTTGATTAACAGCTCTTTAAATAAATCTGCATTTTCACCTTTATCACCTAAGAATAGTGCTTTTAAATTAATATCCGGCATTTCATAGTTCATTTTTCATTTCCTCCAAATTATCTCAAATATTTCCCTAAGCAACTTCGATACAAAATACGTTCTTATTTTTAGGTAAAAATTCAAACATAAATTATTATTTGTCATCAAAAACAGCACAGCAATTTTTCATGTGGTCTTTAACTTGATTGCTTTATATCATCCGGTGAGTTATTATCTTTCTTCCACTCTGGCTTTTTAAATTTGTAGATGATAAGTGCTATAGCAATCATTACTACTGTAGCGACAATTTGATAAATTACATATCCAGTATATTGACTTGGCTTTAAAATAGATGGCGGGATAATACTTACAATAATCGTAAAAATAATACTGATCAGTGAAAGAATAGAGACCGTCCACATTAATCCATTCCCTTTACTTCCTAATCTGAATGGTCTATCAAAGTCTGGCATCTTATAGCGTAAACGAATAGCTGAAATAGCGATTAAAATATACACAACACAATACAAAATCGTTGTTGTAATTGTTATAATTAAGAAGGCACTGTTAACATCTGGAACGACTATATATAAGATCGATACTAACGAAATGACAATTGCTTGAATCATTACAAAAGTGATTGGAATATCTTTCTCTGTTCTCTTTTGGAAGAACTTCGGTAAATTCCCTTCATCTGCCACTTTAATCATGGATTTACTTGGTCCAAGTACCCAAGCACTCAGCTGCACTAGAACACCTATTAAAATCATTAAAGAAATGATGTTAACAACGATAGATGGAATCCCTAAATTTTTACAGAAAATCATATATGGCTGTGTAATATTGGCAAGCTCCAATTTACCTTTTGGAACCGCATTTGAAACAGTTAAACCAGCAATGATATTAAAAATTGCTAATAAAATAACAGAAGTAATAACAGCAATTGGATAGTTACGTTTTGGATTGTCAATATTATTCGCATGTACAGAAGAAATTTCTACTCCTGCAAAAATAAAGATAATTCCTGATAAATAAGTTAAACTTCCTAAGTCCTTAAAATTAGGAACAAGATCACTTGTTTTAAAGCCCCCTAAATAACTATTAGATTGAATCCCGTTTTTAATCAGATAAATCACACCTAGAACAACAAGAATGACAAACGGAATGTACACACCTATAACGGCGCCCCAGTTACCCGCAACTTTTACCATATCAAACTTAAGGTTTAATAAAGTCACACCCCAGTATGAAATTAAGATTACGGCAAAAATAAAGTAATTGTTTGAAGATAAATGTGGTTTATTAATAACGTAACCAAGTAGAATACCAACAGTTGACGCAACCATTACCATCCCGAAAAACATTTGAACCCATAATAACCATGAGGTAACAAATCCCCATTTCTCACTTAAACCATTTTTCACCCAAACTTGAGGCCCACCTTCCTCAGGGTAAGCCGTTGAAAGCTCAGCTGACATTAGCGCAATAGGTAGTGCAAATGCAAATGCAGCGATCACCATATAGAAGATTTGGGTCCAACCAGTAATCGCAAGAGTCGGCACACTTCGTACCGTTCCAAAAAAAGCCATTGTAATTCCAATTAACCCAAATAGTGTTAATTTTTTTGTTTTACCCATAAAAAATTCCTTCTTTCCCATATTTAAAGTAATAATCTATAAATAGGATGCATCCTTTTTAAAATAGACATATTACTTAATAATTATGTAAAATAAGGATTTGGTGAATTTTAACATATGAATCAATTTCATAATTACGAGCCCTTGTATACCAGGCTTTAAAAGGCAGGTTAGTCATAGAGCAACCTCTTTGGGAACACTTAAAAAGAGGTGATTAGTTTGAAAAAAAAAGTGTTTCTGTTAATGGTATTACTATTTTTATTTAGCGGTAATAAAGTATTTTACGCAAAGACCATAAATGAAGCTGATACAGAATTATGCGAAACGGTTAAAGCGGCACTCATAAGTAGCAATAGAGAGCCAGTAGATAAAGCAATTTCTGAAATTTATAAGAATGACAAAAAAGCACCAAAAGATCTTACTTGGGCTTCTTGGGAAACTGAAATCCTAAAGATAAAGCAGGTATATGGAATTGGTGGATTATATGAGATAACGTTGAAAGTGTACCCTTACTATGGTGCTCATAATGGATATGGAGAAGATGAAGTTGTGATAAATACAGAGGGTGAATTAATAAGTTTTAAACATTTGAAAACATATCATTGAATTAGCTCTTATGCAACTAACTGGATTTAATAAGACCTATGTTGATTCTCCCTTCTCTTTCCTTCCCAGTACAGTAATCAACCAATACCTCGTGAAGCAATACTTACCACACAGACAAAAATATACCCAGTGTTAGCTGAGGCTGCTTATCCCTATGAGACAATATCACGAAGTGACACCGGGAAACGGTCTAATAGAAGAGCACTATAGGACAATATCACGAAGTGACACCGGGAAACGGTCTAATAGAAGAGCACTATAGGAC
>NZ_DALZYO010000028.1:0-76185 GCF_031988165.1 Neobacillus sp. | reverse complement strand
TTAGCTTTTCCGAGGAGGCCATACGCCGATAGGCGGGCGCCTTGCGCTTTTCTTATCAAACACATAAAAGTGTCCACCAGTGGAGGACAAAATAGGGGTAATTGTCTTTCTGTGGTGCCTGACCCCCTATAAGTGACACCCTTAAAAAATTCTCTTTTCTTTATCCTAAAATTCTGTAAAATGAAGAAAGATAGGATATTTGAGCTGTTGGGAGAGATGGACATGCCAAAAAGTTTCCCGATTATTGGAAAAGAAGATAATTCTATTATCCTTAATCCAGATGAATTAATTGATCTTTTTCTCAATTGTACGGCTGACGGAATCTGTATTTTCGATATGGAGGACCGGTTTATTCGAGTAAATCAAATGTATACTAAAATTTTTGGCTTTACAGAAGATGATGTACTAGGAAGAAAATATGATGATTTTCCCATTCCTGATTCATTAAAGGAAATAAAAGAAGACGTTAAATTAGGTAGTCCGTTTCACAATATTACTACTCAACGTTTTCATAAAGATGGTAGAGTTCTTGATATAGCGGTTTCCTATTCTCCTTTTCGAAATTCAAAGGGAGAAATATTCGCCATAATAGCCATTTACCGTGATATTACTGATAGTGTATTTATAGGAAAAGAATTGAAAAGAACGCGCGAGTTGTATAAATTAATCACGGAAAATACAGAAGATATGATTAAGGTTTATTCTAAGGATAAAAAGATTGTCTATGCATCACCCTCTCACGAAAGGGCTCTGGGGTATACCCCCGAGCAATTGATAGGTCGAGATGTATTTGACATTATCTCTCCTGATGATAGGGAGCATTTTGAAAGAGTGTTTCAAAAACTAGTCGAAACAAATGAGCCCCAGCTATTCCAAGTAAAGGTGTTGACTGGAGATAAAGAATTCATTTATTCTGAATCAAATCTTTCTCCCATCTATAACGAACAAAAAGAAATCGAATCATATGTTTCAGTTGGGAGAAATATTACGGATAGAGTAAGGAACGATCATGCACTTCGTAATTTAGATCGTCTTTCCATAATCGGTCAATTAGCGGCAGGTGTAGCTCATGAAATACGAAACCCATTGACTTCATTAAAAGGATTCTCAAAACTTTTGAAAAGTACGCCTAACAAGGAAAAACAAGAGCACTACTTATCGATAATCATGAACGAATTAGATCGTATTGATATAATTGTCAATGAATTTATGTCACTTGCGAAACCGCAAGCCATTCAATATGAACGAGAAAGTCTAAACTTAATACTTGAAAGCACAGTTAACATTCTTTACCCACAAGCCTTGCTACATAATGTGCAAATCATAAACCACTATCAAGCAAACGATATCGATTTACTTTGCAGTCCACACCAACTGAAGCAGGTCTTTGTCAATTTTATTAAAAATGCCATTGAAGCCATGCCTAACGGTGGAGAAATTCATATTAAGGTAGAGAAAGTTGAAGGAAATAAAGTGTTGATTCGTATTTTCGATGAGGGCATCGGCATCGCCACAGACTTATTGCGCTATTTAGGTACTCCATTCTATACAACGAAGGATAAAGGAATCGGACTTGGCCTAACAGTCAGCAATAAAATCATCCAAGAACACAATGGCACCATGAAAATCGAAAGCCAGCTAGGACAAGGCACCACAATATTAATTGAACTGGAATATATTTAGGGTGTCGAGCATCACACGTGGACAAACATTGTATTTTGTCCGCGTGCCGCGGACATTTGTCTTTTTGTGGTGCCTGACACCATATAACACTATTTGGTGTAGCGGTTGGCATAGCTGGAGGCGACGAAGGCGTTTGGTTTGATTTTGGGTTCGACTCCCATGGATTCTATTCTTGATACCATTTCTTTGACAAATTCACTGGTTTTATTTCGTTTCCCCGCCCCAATATCGATATGCCCCTCCATGATGAATGTTGCGCCTTGATAGATATATGGAAGGACAATCTGGATTAATTCATTTTTTTTCTCCTCTGTGAACATAGAAACAATTTCTTCGGTTAAGGATAGTTCAAGAGAGATCCGCTCATGTAAATGGGTCATTTTTCTGGGAACAATCACTTTTCTAATACACGCCCAAACACCATTCCCTTCATTTTGAATCACTATTCCAGTAATAAAGGTAGTCTGGGATTTGTGAACCTGTGAATCTGTTCCCACCATTAGGCGGAAGTTTCCACTTGGATCTAGGTTCATGAACTCGATTATCCGTTCAAAAACCTGTTCAAACTTTATTTCATTCTCTTGGAGATTTTGAAACGACTGGTGATAAGTCTGGAATTTTTTCATATTTAAGCACCACATCTTTCCCTTCATGTTGGAAAATTCAGTTTTGGTTCTTTCCACATTTTATGGAAAGGGGATAATTGGCGTGCAGCCGTTGAAAAATTCGTTTGTATTCTCTGCATTTTTTGGGGGAATGGGTGCAATTAGAATGAAGCGTCCAAGTTAAGTTTCCATTTTTTTAATAATCTTCGTAATTACAAATGATGTCCACTTGGTATGACCATCCTAGGCACGTCTCCGTTTTTTGACGGATCATGTTTAAGGCTTATCGGTTTTGACTTTACCCTTTGTGGGATTGATGAATGTATTTTGTTTGTTTTGATTAAGTTAAGAAAGTCAAAAAGGAGTTGACCTATTTATCAATGAGGAGTACAATGTAAACATAAGTTCCGATTTTAAACAAAAGTTTAAAAGGAGGTGAGTGTGTGACTGAGAGAATGACCGAGAAAGAGCAGTTAATTTTTAATTTGATTCAAAAGAACCCCTATATTTCTCAGCAGGAGCTTGCAGAGGCTTTGGGTCTTTCAAGGCCTTCGATTGCTAATATTATTTCCGGGCTTACTAGAAAAGGCGAAATCTTAGGGCGGGCTTATGTTTTAAATGAGTCACAGCAAATTGTTTGTATCGGCGGGGCTAACTTAGACCGAAAATTCCAAGTAAAGAACAAGGCACAGTTGGGTACTTCTAACCCTATTCAATCAGCTAGGAGTGTGGGAGGAGTCGCCAGAAACATCGCCGAGAATTTAGGACGTCTTGGAATGGGAGTATCGTTAGTAACAGCTTGTGGTACGGACAGTGATTGGTCGTTCATTGAAGAATCATCAACACTCTATATGCATTTAGATCAAGTGGCTAAAATCCCTGGAAAGTCAACAGGGTCTTATACTGCTGTTCTAGATACGGACGGCGAGTTAATTATAGCTCTCGCCGATATGGAAGTGTATGAGTCAATTACACCAGAATTACTCCAAAAACAGGATGTTTTATTAAGTAGGGCAAAATGCATTGTGGCAGACTTAAACTGTCCAAAGGAAACTCTGCAATTTTTATGCCAATTTGCCAGAAAACATGATAGACCTATCGCTTTAATACCGGTTTCATCACCGAAAATGAGTCGAATACCTGATGATTTAGATGGGATAGCTTGGTTAATAACCAACCGTGATGAATCGGAAACATATTTTAATATTAAAATAACCAATGAAAATGAGTGGAAGCTTGCCCTTGAAAAATGGCTTTCACTTGGTATAGCTAATGTTGTTATTACCAATGGGAAAAAAGGGGCAATGATTGGGAATAATGAAGAAGGAATTTTTCATATGCCTTCGATTGAAACAAAGGATATCCTGGATGTAACCGGTGCGGGGGATGCATTTTCTTCTGCGGTAATTTATTCATGGTTAAATGGTAAAAATTTAAGGGATATTGCCAAGGCTGGAGCGGTTAACGCCTCAAAGACCTTACAATCATCCTACACCGTACGTCAAGATTTATCAGCAACACAACTACAAAAAGACATGGAGGAATTATCATGAAACAATACATTACATTATCTGAAGAAGTACGTGTAGCGAAAGAACAAGGAAAACCAATCATCGCTTTGGAGTCGACGATCATTTCACATGGCATGCCTTATCCACAAAATGTGATAACTGCCCGTGAAGTAGAACAAATTATTCGTGACAATGGAGCAGTACCAGCTACGATTGCCATTTTAGATGGAAAAATTAAAATTGGTTTATCTGATGATGAGCTTGAAATGTTCGGGAAAAGCTCAGATGTTGCCAAAGCATCTCGCCGTGATTTAGCCTATTTGGTTGCTACTAAGAAAAAAGGGGCAACAACAGTTGCTGCGACGATGATTTGTGCGGAACTCGCTGGAATTCATATTTTCGTAACTGGTGGAATTGGCGGGGTACACCGTGGTGCTGAAACAACAATGGATATTTCAGCCGATTTAGAAGAACTAGCACAAACGAATGTAGCTGTTATCTGTGCAGGCGCTAAATCTATCTTAGATTTAGGTTTAACAATGGAATATCTTGAAACAAAAGGTGTGCCAGTGATGGGTTATCAAACGGATCTACTTCCATCATTCTATACTCGCTCAAGTAAATTCCCAGTAAACTTCCGTGCAGATGATGCCGAAAGCATTGCTTCAACATTAAAAACGAAATGGGATTTGGGATTAAAGGGTGGAGCTGTTATTGCTAATCCAATCCCAGAAGAGTATGCAATGGATGAGCAAATGATTACTGATGTAATCGAAACTGCTTTAAAAGAAGCGGAGGAAAACAACATCTCAGGTAAAGATGCAACACCATTCCTACTAGCAAAAGTAAAAGAATTAACAGGTGGAAAAAGCTTAGATTCAAACATTCAGTTAGTAAAAAATAACGCCGTGTTAGGTTCAAAAATTGCTGTAAGCTTAGAGTCTTTGAAATAGATCCTTCGAAAAATAGCATAAGAATAGTTTACATCAATAAAAATGGCAGAGAGACCTTTTCTCTCTGCCATTTTTTTATGCACTTTTCTTAGTGTGTCATCAGTGAAAAGGGTGTCAGGCACCAGTCGTGGACATCTGTCCGTCCTAGGCGGACATGCAGTGAACTAGATTTTAAATATGTAATAATTAAAATTTTTTGTTCATAGAATGGTAGTGTGTGTGTTGTTACTTTTAACCTAGTAATATTAATGGTTGTTTAGGAGAAAGGCTGGATGGAATTTAATGGTTTTCATATTAAAATAGGGATAATAAGTAATTATGCATACGATTAAATAATTATTCGGAAATGGGGGTTTTTGAATGAAGAAAGAGACAAAGAAAAAGAAAATGGTAGTTGGCATGTTAGTTGTAGGTTTGCTTACTACAGTACCATTGACAACTGGATTTGCTGATGCGCCAAAATGGACAAACGTCAACGTTTACGAGGAACAGGATGGAAGTAAGTTTAATAGTGAAAACTATGACTTTGTGAAGTTCTCGCAAATCGCCTCTAAATTAAAAGAAATTGAGAAGCAATCAAACCGTGTGAAAGTCGAGGTCCGCGGAACTTCTGCTAGTGGACATCCCCTTTATGTCGTAACGATTGCCGATCCTGGTTCGCATGGGAAGTTTGGGAAAATTCAATCACTCAGAAAACAAATGTTTAAAAACCCAGGGAAAGCTCAAGATTGGATTGCTAATAATCCAGACTTTAAAGTGCCAATTATGATCAATGGTTCCATTCATGGGACAGAATTTGCGGGAACGGATGCTATCCTTCAGCTAATTGAACGCTTCGCCACCCAGAATGACCAAGAGACGAAAAATATTCTTGAAAATAACATCCTCATTTTCAATGTTGTGCAAAACCCCGACGGACGTGTCGATGCCACCCGTTTTAATGGCGATGGTATTGACTTGAACCGTGATTTTATCACCCAGTCCCAACCGGAAACAAGAGAAACTGTTGATCTCATTAAAGAATGGAACCCGATGGTATTCCTTGATACACATGGATATGTAAAAAATTACGCGCCAAACCTACAGGGATTAATTGAACCATGTACACCGCCACATAATCCGAACTACGAGTACGATTTATATAACAAGTGGGCCTATAAACAGGCAGAAGCGATGGAAGCTCAGATTATGAGCCAAAAGGATAAATTCTCATCAAATGCTTTATATCAAAATATGAAAGGTGTTTACGTTCCACAGCGTAATGATAAGGATGGATGGGATGATTATCCGCCAATTTTCACTCCTATGTATGCGATGTACCATGGAGCTTACGGACATACGTTAGAAACGCCAACAAATGATTGGGACGGCGTTCGCTGGATGTATAATGCCATTATCGGTGCACTTAATTTTGCGACAGAGAACAAGCAGGCAATGATTACCGACCAAATTGAAATGTTTAAACGTGGGATTAATTTTGATCATCCGTTCCACAAGGACGGATTCTTCCCTAAAGCCTATATCCTTCCAGTCGATGAAAAAGACCCTACTGTAACACATAAGGCCGTTAATCATTTAATCAACAATGACATTGATGTCGTTCAAGCGCCAAAAGCATTTTCTGTGGATGGAAAATCATATCCTAAAGGAACGTTCATCGTTAAGATGGATCAGGCAAAGGCTGGATTAGCCAACACCATGCTTTGGGGCGGGGAAGATATCTCGAACGATACTGCTGCGATGTATGATATTTCAGCATGGAGTTTACCGGAGCTTTGGGGCTTTAAAGCAGTTGCTACACAAAGTTCTGTTGATGTGACCACAACAAAGGTTAACAAAATTACCGAACAAGGTTCCGTTTCGGGCAAAGGACCATTCTTGATTCCAAACAGCTCCGTAAAAGCTGTCAATCTAGTAAATACGCTGCTTCAACAAGGTGTCGTTGTAAAACGTGATGCAAAGGGCAACTATTACACAGAAGTAGCTGGCAATACTATATCAGCCGCTGTGAAAGCATCTGGATTGCAGATAGAGAGCACTTCTAAAGTACCGGCTGATGCAACTGTATTAACACACTTAAAAGTAGCTATTTTAAAAGATGGTGGAATGGGTAAAGTCCAGTCACACAGTGGCACAAAACTTTCTCTGAAACGACTTGGCTTCGACGTGACCGAAGTGTCGCCTGTTGAAGTAGCTGAAAACGGCCTTAACGGTTTTGATGTCTTTGTTTATAGTGGCACAGCTAGTTTAATTACCTCAAACTTAAGTGCCGCAAACAAGGAGTTTGGTTTACAAGAAAAAGCACAAGAGGCAAAGTTAAAAGCGAACATTGCAGACTTTGTTGCTAAAGGTGGTAAATATATTGCTGTAGGTTCGAGTGCCTCTCAAGCGACGAAAACTCTTGGGCTAACGGATGACACCATTAATGCTGGAGGGTCTAATAGTAACGGAATCGTAAAGGTCAACTATGAAGGTACTGGTTTAACCGCTGGTTATGGGCAGGATGATCTTGGGTTTGTCTATCGCCCAACATGGTATACCAATACTGGAAATGATAAGGTAGTTGCGACCTATGCAAATACGAACGATTTCTTCATGGCAGGCCATTGGAGAGGCAGCGCTTCTGCCAAAGGTCAAGCTGTTATGGTCAAAGAGAAGGATAAAGACGTTACCATGATTGGATTAGAAGCAGGGTTCCGTGACCATACAGATTACCTATTCCGACTGCTATCCAATGCCATTTTTGAAAAATAACATGATTGAAAGAGCCTGACTCAGCAATGAGTCAGGCTTTTGGTTTATAAAGTTAGATGAGTTTACTAACCTTCCGAAAAAAAGAGTTGACCCCGCAGGATCAACCCATTTGCTTTCAGTTACTTAATTGTAATCGTATCAGAGTTATAGTTTTTCCCGTTGCCAAGCGGGTTGTAATTTTTCTCAATGTTACCTGCTGCATCAACAGCGAAATAATTGATGGTTGCTGTTTTATTAATTTTTAACGTTTCAGCAAATTCACGTGTTCCGCTTAAATTAATTTTTGCAGATTGGAAGGTTGGACGGCTGCCATCGAGTGTATAGTAAACGGTAGCTGGCTCGCTAGTTTCAATCTTTACCTCAACTGGGCCTGTGTATTTACCGTTTCCAGGTGTAGCTTTTGAGGAAGGCTTCTGATGGTCTTTCGCATTGTTGTAGGCCACTTTAATCAAGCCAATCAAACCGTTAGAAAATTCCATTGCCTCTTCATGACCCTCTGCAAACGATGGCTGGAATCCAACAGCCTGCCATCTCTTCGTATCCTTATTCCATAAATCTGCCCCTACTTCAAAGTTCCAGGCGTAAATCCCTTTTTCATACCATAAGTAATCTGCGGAGTTACCTGCTGCAGAGTACAGTACATCAGGAATTGGACCGGTACGGCTTGGTAAAATGACCGTTCCACGGTGGTCCTGAATGTCGTTTAACATGAGATCAGATGCAGCCCAATAGAAGGCTTCCTGTCCAGCAGTCGGACGAGGTAATGTTACACGTTTTGCATCATAAGCACCAGGTGACCACATGAAGTAGCCGCCATAGCTATGAATATTCATCGCAAACTTGATGTTCGGATTTTTGTCAGCAAGCCAGACAAGGTTTCTTGCTTCCGGCTCGGAGTTTTCCGCAGGTCCAGCGTAAGTTTCACTGGTACAACTTGCTGATGCACCAATATATCCATCAAATATAGAGCCAACAGAATGGTTGCGGTTCAGGTCAACTCCCCAAGCATTACGGTTTCCAAGGTCAGATGCTGTAGGACCACAGTGATTGGTCATATTTTTCCGCTGCATATTGTAATCATTGAAGCTGTAATTGGCACCATCAGGGTTTACCGACGGAACAAGGAAAATATCCAAGTTGTCAACAAGCTTTCTCGTTTCACTATCATGGGCATAGTTGCGAAGCAGTCGTTCAGCTGTTTCAATAGTCACGAGCGGTGTTACCCACTCACGGGCATGCTCCTGTGCGTAACCAAGAACACCTGGCTTGGAACCGTCACGATGCTTCCCGATTCGGATGGCTTTTACAGTAAACGGATCACGTGAAACGTCCGCAGGTGCTTTAAGGTTATCCGTTAATTTCGCAGTCGCTGGTGCGACAACACCTGCTCCAGTATTACCGCGATATGTAGTCGCGGAGACAAGTTGGCTTGCATTGGTATTTAGTACGCTGACCACTTGTGCGGCAGTACTTGTCGTTTTGCCTGACGAATCAGTAGCTAAATCTACAAAAATCTTTTTACCATCCACTGTCACTTTTAGTGGAGAGTTATTGGTTCCAGGATTCTTGAATTCTACCGATATATCGTTGCCCCCTTCATGGCCCCATGCTTTAGAGGAAACGACTACCGAGGTATTGGTCGTGCTGCCAATGGTTGCCTGGGCAAGACGTCTATATCCGTTTGTTTTATTCGGCATATCAATGATTTCTACTAAGTTCGGAAACTCTTTCGCTAGTTTTTCCGCTCGCACATATAATTCATTTGGTGCCATATAGTGGTCAACAAAGTCTGTGACATAATCTGTTTTTGGATGTTTCGGCTCTTTCCCCAGCCATTCTGTAACAGAACTTGAAGCTGTTCCACCAAGGTTACTATCAATTTTTACTGATGAAGGAATTGCGCTGACTGGCAGAAGCAAATAGTGATATAAATATTCACCATAATCTACCAATCTAGAAAGAGTTGCGGATTTTTCCTCGCCGTTCTCGGTCCAGGTTGCTTTAAGTGCTGTGCTTGCTGTCGCTCCGGCACTCGATTTCACTTCAAGATAGAGGAATGTGGCGGTTTGATTCGTAAAATGATTGGCCCGAAGAACCTTAAGTGTATCCTCAGAAGCTGCCAAACTAGCTTGCAGTTGAACTGCAGATTGCCGCTCTGCTGCTCTAGCATTCCATTGGTTTTCTGTGATCAGGGTATCCTTAACATTGATGCCAAAAGTCTTTAACATCGCAATTTCAGATGGTGTGACAACGGCATCGACTTCATAGACACCGTCGTGTTGTTCGATATTGTGGGTAAGGTCAATGCCAAGCTCAAGAAGCTTGTCCTTGGCATTATCATTCGGTACTACTAGTTGAACAATTGAGACAGATTCCTCGGCAGGCAGCGGCTGGTCAGGCTGTTCGACCGCTGCAGTTGGAATACTTAGACCAGGGTAAAATGTGGAGAAACCCAGTCCGGTTATCGCGGTCATGACCATTAAACTTCTTTTCCATTTTTGTTTTTTCTTCACGTAATAATAGCACCTCCAAAAATATCATCAAATTTTGATACAAGTTTATTATAATTTTAATTTTCATAATATTTTGTCATAAAATCAAAGGAGAAAGTCTATTTCGTCCTACAAAAATTTCAGAGATCGAAGAAATAGTAATATAAAAATTAGTAGGTTTTTTGTATCTATTAAAAAGTACTATGACTCTTGAGAGTTAAAACTCCGTTTGGGATGGAGGTAAACAACGAACTTATCTTGTAATATCTTTTAAGGAAAATCTAGTCGTGACATTATTTTTATTTCTGTTGGATTTTGTCGATTCTTGGGTAATTATGTGCTACAACAACTATGGTGTCAGGCGCCACTCATGGACATTTGTCTTCTATTGGTGGACAAAATTTTTGAGCTTTGATGTGGTTGACACCATTTTTTGATAAAATATGCTTGAAGGATCCCTTAAATATTTCATCCTTTTTGTGCTAGGGAAATTATGATTTATTGCATTGTGTATGAATAGATTAAATGAAGGGGGTGGAATTTTCATGCGTGTTGTCAAAGAGGATGAGTTAAACTTTTTAAGGCAGGAGCTTCATTATTTAGTTGAAAAACAGGTTATTCCAACTGAAAAGTCCGAAGAGATTCAAGCATTGTATGAAGTAAGGGATAAGCCATCCTTTACGAAAACGCTCCTCTATGTGGGTTCGATATTAATTGGGGCCGGAATTCTTAGCTTCATCGCGAGTAACTGGGGTGAGATTGGAAAGCCACTCAAATTTCTTCTGATTCTTGGCATCTTTTTTGGCTGTAATTTTACTGGATTTAAGCTTGAAAGAAATTATCCGAAGACGTCAAAAAGCTTCTATTATCTTGGTGTACTCGTATTCGGTGCCGGTATTTTTCTAGTTGAACAGATGTTTCATATTGGGGGAAGTATTCAGGAGGCCTTTTTATGGTGGTCGCTTGGTATTCTACCGTTGGCCTGGGTGCTTCGTGATAAATGGATTCTATTGGCGGCAGCAGTTTTTTCTCTTATTCACATCTTAGACAGCTCTTATCTTCAAGGAGAAGTCATCCCCTTCTGGATTCTTGTTTGGATCGCAGCAATATATTATTTAAATGAGAAAATCAGTTTTTCAAGAGTAACAGGCTTTATCAATGGCCTAACATTGCTTGCTTTTATTGGCACTATCATTAGCTATTTTATCTATAGGTTCGAGTATTTCGATTATCCATATGTGCATGGCTTAATCTATTTAGCCATCGGCATTGGTCTTGTCTTTTTGAGAGGAAAAATAAGAGAGGTGTACGTATTTTTAGGATACCTCGTCCATGGAGTTGCCGCTCTTTTGCTATCTTTTGAGGACACATGGCCTGGTCAAGTAGGGTGGATGTATATTGCCTTTTCACTGCTCTATCTCCTCTTTCTTTTTTACTTAATAAAAAAGGGAAGCTTGCTCAGCATCATCATCCTATGTGTGATGATTTTCCGTTTTTACTTGGATATCTCGTTTGCCTTTTTACCAAAATCGTTCGTGTTTATCATTGGAGGAGTCCTCTTGCTCGGCTTTGGTTTTTATTTTGAAAAACAAAGGAGGAAAGGAGAGGGCGTTCATGAATAAACGAACGAAGCGGTTGATATTGGCCTGTTCTGTACCGGTGCTGATTCTTCTGGGCATGTGTGTTCATCCTCTTCTAACACTGGTGAAAGGCGAAGAAGTTATTCTGCAAACCATACCGGTTGACCCATCCGACGTATTCCGAGGCGATTATGTGACTCTACGATATGAGGCAGAAGAAGTCCCGAAACAATTGGTGGAACAGGAAGTGCTCGATGAAACAATGGGATGGGGGCGTAATAGAGTGGTATATGTTCTTTTGGAGAAAAAGAACAGAGTCCATACCCCTGTTAAGGTTACTCTCCATAAACCAGAAAAGGGAATATTTCTAAAAGGAAACCTAGACTTTATTGGTACAAATCGGAATGGAATTGAAGTTGCTTTCATCAAGTACAGCCTTGATAAATATTATATCGAGGACAATACCGGAACAGAATGGGAAAAGGCGTCTACCAAAGGTGAAATATGGGCAAAAGCCAAAGTCAACAACGGCTACGCCATCTTGACTGGCATTGAAATGAAAAAATAGAGTGTAATTAAGAAGGTGTCAGGCACCATCCGTGGTCAATTGTCCGTGTGGGGTGGACACTATACAAAAACAACATACGGTAACTGACACCCATGCGATAAAAGAGGATTGTGCCTTGAAAAGGCCCAATCCTTTTTTGTCGTTTTAGCCGAATTTATCGATATGATAATTGCTAATAACTTCTATTCGAATGCTTGTGACATGCAAGGTGTTGAGTAGGCTAGGCATTGGAAGCCTTGTTTTTCGAGGATGGGCTGGCTCATAGAGCTGGCATCGACCATTAATAGATGGTATCCTCTTGAAGCGGCCTCACGAGCACGAATGACGAGCAGCGAACTGTAGTAACCTCGCTTCCTAAATTCAGGTAGTGTGGATCCTCCCCATAGGCTTGCAAATGGAGTGCCTTCGTGAAGGTACATCCAGGCAGCACTGACCACTCTATCCGCGACAAAGGCCCCATAAACATGCAATCCTGATGAATGGTTGTGTAATTCTTTTACCAGACGTTCTCCTAACTCATGGTGACTTACATTCCAAATCTCTTCTTCCAGCTGGACGATCTCATATATGCCTTGTTCATCGGTGATTCTTTTAATCTCTGGCTGCACAGGCATGTTCATTAGTTGTTCGCCTTCGGTTAAATCGAATACCATCAGGGCTTCTTGGTCTTCGATGGTGAATTCCCTTGCCTGAAGCTTATCCTTTAAGCTTTTCGGCTGGTCATAATCGAATACCTTCCATTCGAATGGTTGATTTAAATTAGAAAAATAGCTGATTTGTTCATCGATGACCGCGTCTACGTTAGATTCATCCATTTGAGAAAAAAGGACGAAACCCGGTTCGTTTGTCGAGGATATCTGTCGAATAACTGTGGCGGTCCTTTCAACGCGATGCCCAGGATAGGTAATCTCAATCCGCATATGTTTATTAAAAAGGTCAAGCATCTGTTCTCTGTTCATAAAAGCCTCCTATTCGTTTACCTTCTCTTAAAGATTCCTGTTATATCCATAATAATATATTTAATAAAAATGAAGGGGGATTTATACAATATTTTAAAGATAATGTATAGGCCTTTGAGAAATCTCTAGTATTTATTGAACAAAAATAGCAAGTAAAACAAATTCCTTTTTGGATACTCAAATGTATATCATCAAAAAACTCATTGTTAACCAAAATTATTTTATGGTTGACAATTAACCTCTAAACCATTTATTTTATATTTATGGCATTTTAATTTACGATGGGAGAATGAAAAGAATGAAGTTAAGGGCACTTGATATAACACTTGTTGGTATGTTCGTGGCGCTAATGACAATTGGGGCAAACATAACAACGATTGCTCCATTTTTGCGTGTAGGTGGAGTTCCGATCACCCTACAAACCTTCTTTGCTATCTTAGCAGGATTAATTTTGGGGAGTCGATTGGGCGCGATTGCGATGGTTGTTTATATGTTATTAGGTATGGTGGGAGCACCAGTCTTTGCAGATTTTTACGGAGGACTCTCAATCATTTTTAGACCGACCTTTGGCTTTATCATTTCGTATATTTTTGCTGCTTTTATCATTGGGAAAGTGGTGGAAAGGAAAAAAACTTTGGCGGCTTTTATCATAGCCTCCTTAATCGGAATGGCCGTCAATTACCTCTTCGGAACAAACTGGATGTATTATGCTTATAAGCTTTGGGCGGATGCACCAGAAGGATTTACCTACAAAATGGCCTGGTTGTGGATGGTTGCTCCGCTGCCAAAGGATATTATCTTAGCAGTCTGTGCAGGAATTATGGCTCACCGGCTAGAAAAAACCGTCCTATCAAAAGGACAATTCAAAAATCTAAAAAGGGTATCCTAAGGTGTCAGGCACCAAGAACAAGAGGGTTCACTGGAAATAGAGGAAATAAAATTACACAAACATTCTATTAAAACTATTGTTGAATTCACACCCAACAAATAATATGAACTTGTTTTTTTTCTTTTGGAACATGACAAAAGGACAGAGCCTTCTCTGTCCTTTTTTAATCGTTTAGGAAATTACAAAATTAAACATTGTGGAGAACTTGAAAATTAGTTTATCTAAATTCAGCTCCATAAGAGTACGCTTCGAAAGCGTTAGCTCGCACGAAGGAAAAGCGTTAGCTTTTTCGAGGAGCGCACAGCGGCTAGTGTACCTCAAGCGACTCCCTATGATAAGTCGACATCGGTTCGCTACCGCTCACCGTGTTTCCAATACTCACTCGAAGTACTCCAGTCCATACGCCGCTAAACGGACGCTTGCGTTTTTGTTCTTGATTTATTCACGAACTTCTAATTTATTTTGAATTTCTTAACTTTTTCTATTTTTAATTTGATATTTTATTAATATATTAATTAATCTTGAATTAAGAGGTACATAAATGAAACGTAATGTGAAAATCCTTGGAATTGGGTCGTATTTACCAAAAAGAATTGTCACCGCAGCAAAAATTGATGAAATGATTGGTGCAAAAACTGGATGGTCAGAAGGTAAATCAGGAGTGAAACAAAGACATTTTGTTGAAGATGAAACAACCTCTTTTATGGGCTCAGAAGCCGCCAAAGAAGCTCTGAAAGATGCGGGTTTAAACTATGATGACATCGATTGTATTATCAGTGGAAGCGGAACAATGGAACAACCCCTTCCTTGCAATGCTTCTTTAATCCAAAAACAATTAGGACTTCAACATTCTGGAATTGCTTGTTTCGACGTTAATTCTACATGTTTGAGTTTTGTTACTGCTTTAGATATGATTTCGTATGCCATTCACGCAGGAAGATACAAAAACGTATTAGTGATTTCCTCTGAAATCTCATCAGTTGGCATCAATTGGAGACAAGGTGAAAGCAGTATTTTATTCGGTGATGGAGCCGTAGCAGTTGTTTTAACAAAATCAGAAGATACATCTGGAATTCTCTCATCTCATATGGAGACATACAGTGCAGGAGCCCACCTTTCAGAAATTCGCGGTGGAGGAACAAAAATTCATCCTAGAGAACATAGTGAAAAAACAAAAAATGATTTCTTATTTGATATGGACGGTCGGGCTATTTTTAAATTATCTTCAAAATTGATTCCTAGTTTTATTGAGAAGCTATTTAAAAACACTAATTTGTCGATGAATGATATAAACATGGTTGTTCCCCACCAAGCAAGTGCAGCGGCAATGAAAATTATTAGAAAAAAACTAAACGTTGATGAAACTAGATTTATGAACATTATTGAAAATTACGGTAATATCATTGCTGCCTCCATTCCAATGGCGTTGCATGAATCTATTAAACAAGGAAGAATAGAACGAGGTGATAAATTGCTTTTATTAGGAACATCTGCCGGTGTATCTATTGGAGGAATCATCCTTGAATACTAATTTAAAAAAGGTGTTAGTTACTGGTGCACGAGCGCCTGTAGCTTTACATTTATGTAGAATATTAAAGGAAAGTGGAATGGAAGTTTTTGCAGCCGATAGCATTTCATATGCCTTAGCTAAAACTTCAAATTCTATCAATGATTTTTTTCTTTTACCCTCTCCTAAAAAGAATTCATCTGAATACATATTCTCGCTTTTAAACATCATTCAGACAAATCAAATAGATATATTGATTCCAACTTGTGAGGAAAGCTTTTATATTTCTATGCATAAAGAGAAGCTATCTATTTATTGCGAAGTGCTCGTGGGCGACTTCGATAAAATGGAACTTCTTCACAATAAATACGATTTTATTGAATATGTTAATAGTCTGGGTTTTAAAACACCCAAAACTCTTAAGCTAACTAAAAATAACACAAAAGAAGATATTAACGAATTCTTTAAAGATCAACTGGTACTAAAACGAATTTTCTCAAGATTTTCCGATAAAGTATTATTCCTGCATAAAAACGAATTTGTATCCCTGCCCACCATGATTGATTCAACATGGATTGCCCAAGAACGAATTGAAGGCAATCAATATTGTTCTTATGGTGTAGCAAAGCATGGTAAATTGCTCGCACATTCAGTCTACAAAACAGAATTTACTGCTGGTATCGGAGCAACCATTTCTTTTTCCTATACAGAAAGAAAAGACATTGAATTATTTGTGAAAGCCATCGTAGAGAATTTAAATTTCACCGGACAAATCTCGTTTGATTTCATTGTAAATAGTGAAAATATTGCAATCCCGATTGAATGTAATCCAAGGGCTACAAGTGGCTTGCACTTATTTGACAAAAATTTAATTACTTGTCTGAATGGAAAAAATACTGATACTTTATATCCGGATTTTTCAACAAAAGAAGCTATTACTTTAGCTTTGATCGCTTACTCGATCGATAATTGGAAATTAAATAAGCCTTTTTCTAAATGGTTGAAAACATTACTTACTCATCGTGATATTACTTTTCGCTTAACTGATATTAGTCCATTCTTCTATCAGTTTGTAAGTATGTTTTTACTGTGGAAAGATAGCAAAAAGAATAATTTAACCATGACAGAGCAATCAACTTTAGATATTTCTTGGGATGGTGAGATCACATGAAAGCACTTGTAACAGGTGCTACAGGCTTTTTAGGGCAAAAATTAGCTCTTCGTTTAGTCTCAATGGGTTATGAAGTTACAGGTATAGGACGTAATACTGCTATTGGAGAAACCTTAAAGAAACACGGTGTCCATTTTGTTCCTTGTTCGCTTGAAGACAAAACGAAAATAGCGGAATTATGTAAAGAACAACATTTTGTATTTCACTGTGGAGCCCTCTCTTCTCCTTGGGGTAAATATCGAGATTTTTTTCATTCCAATGTTATAGGGACACAAAATATGATCGAAGGTTGTAAACGAGCGGATGTTAATCGTTTAATTCATGTCTCAACACCCAGCCTTTACTTTAATTTTGATGAAAGATTAGATGTAAAAGAGTACGACCCCCTACCAAAAGCATTTGTTAATCATTATGCTAAGACTAAACATTTAGCAGAACTTGAAATGGACAAGGCTTTTCAAGAAGGACTGCCCACCATTACTATTCGCCCAAGAGCACTATTTGGACCGGGCGATAACGCTATCTTACCACGCTTAATTAAAGTGTGTGAAAAAGGGTTCTTCCCAAAAGTTGGTACTGGCTCAGTTCAAGTAGATATTACTTATGTAGAAAATGTCGTGGATGCATTGTTATTATGCATGCATTCGGAAGAAAAAACATTAGGGCAAAAGTATAATATAACAAACGGAGTTCGTATCAACCTATATGATGTAATCGAACAAGTAATGGTGATGTTAGGAAAATCATTCAAATATAAAAACATTTCTTTCGAAAGGGCCTTTACAATCGCCAAATATCTAGAACGATTTTCTCTGCTGTTCTTAGCTGGTAAAGAACCCGTCTTAACCCGGTATTCTGTTAGTGTATTAGCCAAGTCTCAAACCTTGAACATCGAAAAAGCAAAAAATGAATTAGGATATACACCGAGAATTACAATCGAGGAAGGAATTCACGAATTCGTGAAATGGTGGGAAACACATGGAAATTAACATGCTGAAACTTTATGAAACTGGCTATTGCACTCACCCAGAAAAAATTGTAAATCCTAAAGGTGGTCTAAAACCTATCTCATTTCCAGCAACCGTGGCATTATTAAAGCATCCCGCCCACGGTTATATTCTTTTTGATACAGGTTACTCAACAGCCTTTAAAGAAGCAACAAAGAAATTCCCTTATTCCATTTATGCTAAATTAACACCTGTTTACTTTTCAGAAGAACAATCTATTAAAAATCAATTGTTAACCGATGGCATAGATCCTGAACAAATTAAAACAATCATACTTTCGCATTTTCATGGGGACCACACAGCTGGACTATGTGATTTTCCGAATGCCAATATCTTAAGTTTTAAAGCAGCGTATGAAGATATTAAGAATTTAAGTAAATTTAAAGCATTAACAAAAGGTTGCTTATTAGACTTATTACCATTCGATTTAAGTAAAAGAATTTCCTTTATTGATCATACAGACCCGCTGACACTAAATGATCGTTTTGGAGAATTTGATACAGGATATTCAGTTCTTGGCGATGATTCTATAATAGCTGTCGACTTAACAGGTCATGCAATAGGGCAATTGGGCATCTTTATTAGACTTGAGAGTGGTAAAAGAGTGCTTCTCTGTGCAGATGCAGTCTGGTTGAGCGAATCTTACCAGGAGTTAATATTTCCACATCCTATAGCAAATTTATTGATTGCCAATAAACAATCATATGTTGAAAATATTCACAAACTACATCACTTATCAAAAACAATCCCGGATATTGATATTCTCCCAACTCACTGTCAAAAAACATGGGATTTAGCCAAGAAAGGTTTTGTCTATGAATAAACTAGCAATATTAAAGCAATATGTTTTAACGAAATATGGCAGGAAATTTTCGTCCAAAACAGCGCTAGAATCATATCAAAATAAAAGAATCAGAAAACACATTAAATTCGTCATCAAGCACTCGCCTTTCTTCCATCAATACTACCAAAACAACCAAGAAGATCTAAAACAAAATCATTGGAGTTCCCTACCGATAATCGAAAAATCAACCATGATGGAGCACTTTGATGATTTCAATACTGTTGGTATTAAAAAGGATGATGCATTAAAAGTAGCTTTTGAAGCTGAACAAACAAGAAACTTTTCTCCTAAAATTGGAGATATTTCAGTAGGTTTATCTTCTGGTACTAGCGGTAACAGGGGAGTTTTTTTAGTATCTGATAAAGAAAGTGCTTTGTGGGCTGGAACAATATTAGCAAAAGTTCTTCCTGGCAGTATATTCGGGAGACATCGTATAGCTTTTTTCTTGCGGGCAAATAACAACCTTTACAGTTCCACTGAAAACGAACGTATTTCTTTTCATTTTTTTGATTTATTGGATGATTTTTTATCACATATTCATAAACTAAACCAAGTTCAGCCGAGTATCATGATAGGTCCTCCATCTATTCTAAGAAAAATAGCCGAATGGCAAAAAAACGGAGAAATCCACATTAAACCAAAGAAAATAGTTTCGGTAGCGGAAGTATTAGAAGATATTGATAAACAATTTATCGAGGATATATTCAATCAAACCTTGCATCAAGTGTATCAATGCACAGAAGGTTTTTTAGCAGCTACTTGCAAACATGGAACTCTGCACATTAATGAAGATTTAGTGGTCGTGCAAAAGGAGTACTTAGATGAAGAAAAGGGTGTTTTTATTCCCATTATTACTGATTTTACTCGTACTACACAACCAATCATACGCTATCGATTAAACGATATTTTAATAGAAAGAAAAACTCCCTGCCCATGTGGCTCTCATTTTCTTGCCTTAGAGCGAATTGATGGTAGATGCGATGATTTATTCTATGGATTGCACAAGAAAAGTGGTGAACTAATCCCTTTATTTCCTGATTTCATTCGTCGAGCTATTATGTTCGCCTCAAGTGAAATAACGGAATACAAAGTAACTCAAAAAACGTTGGAAACGATCGAAGTTAAATTAAAAATAAACAACAATGATGAATCAGTTAAACAAGATGCTATGAATGAATTGCTTAAAATTTGGGAACATCATCATTTAGTCACGCCTACCATCCAGTTTGCTCCTTATGATCTTGCTCCATCAGATAAAAAATTAAAACGAGTAGAGAACGAAATGAGAGGCGTTATAAATGATTCAACTTCACGATATTCACACTATAAATAACATAGATTGGGACAGTAAAAGAGACGGTGAATATGTAAAAAATTATTTTACCCCCATTCTGCAATACGGAATAAATCATTACATAAAAAACGTTAATACATCTGTTTACTTACTGGAAATCGATGATTTGGTCATCCCTGTTACCGTGAATGAGAAAGAATTTGAGAATTCATATGTATGTTCTCCCTATACCCATTATATTTCTTACGCCAAAGAGGAATTATGGGAATTAAAGAAGCCTTTGTTAGAAAAAGTATTGTCAAAATGTATCGATGGTATTGGTTTCTTTTTAAGACATACTCGAATAAATCGCGTAGTCATAATCAACAATTGGTTTCTTTCTACTAATCTTTATTTCCCTCTTTCGGAGTCGCAAATAGAAAGAATTACTAAGTTTTTGAGTATCAAATTCCCAACTTACACGCTCATGTTTCGCTCACTTAATAAAAGGTTGCATCAACAAATGTTTCATGGATTCAAAAATAATAAATACAAGCAAATCATGTCGCGTTCTATTTATCTATTTGAACCGTTGCACTTTAAATCGTTAAGCAGAAGACAAAAAAAGGATTTCCTTAACGACGAAAGCTTTATGAAAAAAAGTAACTACTCGGTTAGTGAATCTACAAAGGCAGACGAATCTTTTATCCCTGTCATTGAACAATTATACAATCAGCTATACATTCATAAGTATTCGGAACATAATCCGCAATTTACTACTGAATATTATTCAAATGCAATAAAGCATGACCTAATGAACTTTAAAATTCTCCAAAACGAAGATGATTCAATTGACGGAGTGATAGGGTATTTCCATAGAAACAACGTACTTACAACCCCTATCCTTGGATACAAGTTAGATAAAGGAAAATCACAAGGTTTGTATAGACTTTTATCCTTATTAATTGCCTACGAGGTATTGGATAAAAATTATATCGGACATTTCAGTGCAGGTGCAGGAGATTTCAAAAGAAATCGCGGTTCAATTCAAGAAATTGAGTACACATTTTATTACAACGAACATCTTTCTTTCACATCCAAGTTTGTATGGAACTTTTTAAAACTTGTTATGGATAAAGTAGTAGAACCTATGGCTATAAAAATGGAATTTTAATGTTTGTTAAAAATAACAGCGTGTTATTCACCTGTTATTTTTCCATTAGCAATAATCTATTAGAAAAGAGTTTTCTAGTTATACCAATTCTTTGGTTATTAGGCCGTTTACTATCGATACTTGGTTTTTTCCACATTGTTTGGATTGGAGCATTAATTCGTCTGCTTGGATATAGGCTTTTTCAATTGAGGTGAGTTCGTTAATTTTATAGAAATAGAGCCCGAATGATGCTGTATAGAAAATGGAGGTTTTTTCCCCATTGTACTCTACTTCCACGGAATTTTTTTCAACTCCACGTAGGATACTATTAATCAAATCCGCTGTCTCACTAAAATCTCTTTTTCTAAGACAAAGAGTAAATTCCTCACCGCCACTTCTGAACAGATAATCATCTTCACTTAGAAAGCTTTTTAGTGTCGCAGCAAAGTGCTGGATAACTTTATCCCCTACAGCATGATTGTAACTGTCGTTAATTCTTTTAAATTTATCGATGTCGGCTACGACAATACCGATTTTCTCGCTAGTTTGGTTTAACTCCTCCATTTTTTTATCCATGAAGGTGCGATTGAAGACGCCAGTCAAAAAGTCTGTATAGGCCATTTGCTCAAACTGATCTCGTTCTAGCTTGTTTTGGATGCTTTGAGATTTTGAATAAAACGAAAGATTAACAATGTAGTTTAAAATAAATAGGCTGATTATCATTTCCCATTTTCCCTCTTGGAGAAAAAGAAATAATAGACCATTAGTTATCGCCACTTTCCCATAGTCAAGAAAACTTATATCTTTAAAAATAAAGTCGATTCCCTCTTTAAAGCTTACTGATTCTCCGATAGTAACAAATAATAACACCATAATTGCTCCTGAAATGTAAGAAGAAATACAAACTAATATAAAGAGTAAAACCCAATAGCCAAAGGGGAAAGATTGAAAACTCGAATGAAAGTGTTGGAACAGAAAATAGACAAATGAATTAGTTATAACAAAGGTGCCAATATTATAAAAAGTATCGAAGAATTCATTAGGGTCAGCGATTTTCTTCCATTTTCGATAAAAATAAACAGTAAATCGATAAATGGTCTCCAAGATGAACAAGCCCAACGGTCCGGCAAATAAAATAAAGGATAAATCATAGCTAATTCCATATTCAATATTAGTATTGCCATTTTTATAGAATACCCGAAGACGAAAATATAGAGTGGAGAAAAACCAGAATACAATGATGGCCGTTATAAAGCTGGTGTTGTCTGCCAAAATTTCCGATGAAGAAAATGCTATGGCCACAGCAGTAAGAAATAACGATAGTTCGTATAACCTTGTTTTCAACATAACATTCAATTCCCTTCCTATAATAGAAATTCTCTCTTGAAGTTAGTTTCTATATCATCTGAATATGATTGTAATAAAGGATTCTATATAATCTATTGTACAAAATTTCCTGAAGATAACGAATTATTTTTTTAATAACGAAAAAATTGGCAAAAATTCATAGCCCCCTGAAGGTTTTGGAAGTTCTGCTTCGCCCAAAGCTAAATATGAAACACATGGCAAGTATTGTGTAAATAGTGGCAATGGTGTCAGGCACCGCTCGTGGACAAGTGTCTTTTTGTGGTGCCTGACACCTTTTTTACGGTTCCCTGCATCTCTTAAATTCAGAATTTTATGTAAATTAATTTCATAAAGTATGTTTAATGTTTTATAATCGAAGAGAGCTCTTCTCATATTTATAAAGTGAGGTGTTGTTGTTGCGTTTTGAAACCATTGCATCGGAGATTCAACTTCCTGCTTTACTGCTTGATGTCCAGGCTTTTGATGATAACTGCAGGGAAATTGCTAGAAAGGCAAACGGGAAACAAATTCGAATCGCCAGCAAATCGATTCGATCAGTTCCCATTTTGAAAAGAATATTCCAATCAAATCCCATTTTCCAAGGGCTAATGTGCTACAGCCCCAATGAAGCCATTTTTCTAGAAGAAAAGGGCTTTGATGATATTTTGCTAGGATATCCTTGCTGGGATAGGGAGGCGCTTCTTCAAATTGCCTCTCTCAATCGCAAAGGGAAGAAAATTATTTGTATGGTCGATTCGCTAGAACATATTGACCACCTTGAAAAGATTGCCTTGGAAGCAAACGGTAAATTTTATCTGTGTATAGATGTTGATATGAGCACGAAGTTCGCAAGCCTGCATTTTGGAGTAAGGCGTTCACCTCTAAAAAATGAAAAAGAGGTTCTTCAGCTTGCACGGAAAATCAAGGATTCTTCGAGATTACAGCTCCTTGGAATTATGGGGTATGAAGCCCAAATTGCTGGAGTTGGCGACACCATACCAGCCCAAAAGATAAAAAATAGCCTGATCGCTTACCTGAAAAGGAAATCAATTACTGAAATCGAACGAAGGAGGAGGGAAATCGTTCAGGTGCTCCACAGTGAAGGCTTGGCACCTGAATTTGTGAATGGCGGCGGAACAGGAAGTCTGCATACCACTTCAAAGGAAAATATCGTCACAGAGGTTACTGTTGGATCGGGTTTCTATGCGCCGTTGTTGTTTGACTACTATCGAAGCTTCCGCTTCAATCCGGCCTTATACTTTGCCTTACCTGTAGTAAGAAAGCCTGCCCCTAATATTTATACGTGTCTTGGTGGCGGCTATATTGCTTCCGGACCTCCGGGCGAGGAAAAAAATCCTCAGCCTGTTTATCCACCTGGTGGCAGGTTGTTGCCATTTGAAGGAGCTGGCGAGGTACAAACGCCTGTCTTATTTGAAAAAGAAACGCTGGAAATGGGTGGGGCCATTATTTTCCGGCCAGCAAAGGCTGGCGAAATATGTGAACGCTTTAAGGAGATCGTCTGTGTGGCTGACCAGCAAGTCATGGATTACTATTTGACCTATCGAGGGGAAGGAGCCTGTTTCCTATGATAAAAACTGTGCAAGGCCGAAGATGGAAAAACTGGGCTCATACTTTTGACAGTGTTCCTGAAAAGCTCCTTTATCCATCATCGATTGACGAAGTTTGCGAGATTGTCATTGAAGCAGCAAAGCTAGGAAAAAAGATTAGAGTGGTAGGGGCTGGGCATTCCTTTACTAGTCTGGTAAAAACAGATAATTGGCTTGTTTCACTTGACCAGCTAAGTGGGGTTGAAAAAGTTGATGAACAAGCTGGCACAGCAACAGTTCTTGGTGGTACACGGTTATTTAAGATTGGTGAAGCACTTGGAAATATCGGATATGCTCAGGAAAACCTTGGTGATATTAATGTTCAAAGTATTGCTGGAGCTATTTCCACCGGCACCCATGGGACTGGACTGAAATTTGGAAATATCTCAACCCAGGTGCTGGAATTGTCGTTGGTTACAGCAGCAGGTGAAGTCCTAGTAATCTCGGAAAAAAGCAATCCTGATTATTTTAAGGCTTGCCTTGTATCACTTGGGAGTCTCGGGATTATCGTCAAAGTTACTTTGAAAATTACGAAAAGTCCAGTTTACGAATATAACAGTCAAAAGATAGACTACTCGCGCCTTGAAGCACAGCTAGAACAATACATTGAACAAAACCGCCACTTCGAATTTTATCTCTTTCCTTATTCAAATATTGTCCAAATAAAAACGATGAATAATACGGCCAAAAAACCCCAATCATTGTCATTGCACAATTTTACAAATCTATTACTTGAAAACTATTTATTTTTTATCCTCTCTGAGATTTGCCGTCTTTTTCCGAGGAGCAGTCGCTTTATCAGCAGGCTATCTGCAAAAGGTGTGGGAACCACGGAGATTGCAGCGCACAGCTACCAGCTTTTTGCGACGCCAAGACTCGTTCGGTTTAGGGAAATCGAATACAGTATTCCCCTTCACCATATGAAAGCAGCGATTCAAGAAATTCGGCAGTGTATCGAATTGGAGAAGTACCGGGTACATTTTCCAATCGAATGCAGGACTGTCAAGGCAGATGACATCTGGCTAAGTCCATCCTATGAAAGGGATTCTGCTTATATTGCTTTCCATATGTACAAAGGGATGCCGTATGAGAATTATTTTCGTGATATGGAAAGGATTATGAGGAAATATGAAGGAAGACCACATTGGGGAAAAATGCACAAACTAACTAAAGAACAACTACTACCCCTTTATCCAAAGCTCCCCGACTTCCTTGCAGTAAGAGAAGAACTAGACCCACATGAACTATTCCTAAATGAATATATGAAAGAATTATTTGGAGAAGGTTGTTAATTAGGTTGTTAGATTATGGTGTCATTATGGTGTCAGGCACCATCCGTGTACATTTGTCCTCCAAGAGTGGACAAAAAAGGCACCATTCTCTATTCGCTAGTGAATGGTGCCTTTGTGCTGTTTTCTTGTTTAACGATATGTGTCTGCAGGTGTTTATGTCTTGTATAGAAGATAGTAGTCATGATGATTGATAGACTCCCGAAAAGGACGCACATGAGCTGCAGGCCAATTAAATCTAATAGAAAGCCGCTTATGAGTAGGACAATTTGAAAGGAAATCCTGTCTAGCATGTTGCGGAAAGAGAAAAACCGCCCATGGAAATCCTTTGGTACCTTCGTTTGAAAAATGGTTGCAGCTGTGGGGAAGAAGCAGCCGACAGAAAATCCAAATAACATAAAAGCTATGATAGTCGTTAACGGAATGCTTGCTAAATAGAGAAGGAGCTGTGAGGCACCAATCATAAAGGAGCATGCAAACAAAATGACGTAAGGAGAGCTTCGGTCACTGATTCTTTTAATGAAAAAGGCACCAATCATAAACGAAATCCCCTCAGTCGTGTAAATCCAGCCCTTAATTGCTGAACTGTCCTGGAGTTCACTGATGTTGATGACCATCAGATTAAACCCGCCGAGAAATAGAACAGGAATCAGTGTCATAATCAGCGTCATGTAAACAATTGGAAGACCCCTGATAACTGAAAATACATCCTTGAAGCTAGCTTTTTCTTTACTTTTTTTCTTTGTTAGCTTTTCTCCATTTCCTTCATTAAAATTCAAGAACCAGGTTAGGATAAAAAGCCCCATATAGGCCACCAGGGAGCCAACATAGAGTAAGCTGATTGGCAGGATAACCAATAAAACTCCGGCTAGCGCCGTTCCAATAATTCGAGAAAGGGTTGAGACATTCATATGAATGCCGTTCAACTGAAGCAAATCCTTATCCGCGACAATTAGTGGTAATGCAGCTTGAAGGGCTGGAAAATAGAAAGCAGCAGAAATCTGAAGCAAGACTAGAAATACGACCATCCACCAAATTGAGCCAGTCGCAATTGCGATGAGCATAAAAATGACACTGACAGCCCGAACAAATCCTGAAATCAGCATAACTGTTTTTTTACTAGTTTGATCTGTAAGCCTGCCCGCATAAGGTCCAACCGCTATTCCCGCTAGCAGTCCCCCAGCTAACAGTAGTGACTTTAAGAAATCTGAAGGTAATTTCTCCTGCATGAATTCCAAATTACCAATAATCCCAAGCCATAGGCCAAGGCCGGCGATAAATTCCCCCGTTAACAAAATCCATACATTTCGGTTTCTCCACATAAGCTGCGCCTCTCGATCTTTAAATTCCTTATCCTTCAAAGATACCTTAATAGTCAAAATATTAAAAGAAAAAGGGTGTTAGGCACCATGTGAAAAGATTGATTGGAAAAATGACGAAATGCCATTGTTTTTTATTTCCAATTGATATATACTACATTACAACACTAATGTACTAGTTGAGAAAGGAGGGACCATGTTGATCATCAATTTGGACGGGACGAAGCCGATTTATTTGCAGATTTCGGAATGGCTGGAGAACGAGATATTGAACGGAAATGTTGAAAGTGATCAAAAGATTTACTCCCAGTATCAGCTTGCAGAGATTTATAATATCAATCCCGCAACGGCGGCAAAGGGGCTGAACATATTGGTAGATGAACAAATTCTTTATAAAAAACGTGGACTAGGAATGTTTGTAACAAGCAATGCCAAAGAAATGATCCTTACCAAACGGAAAAATCAAACCCTAAAACGATTGGTGCAGGAAATTGTGATAGAAGCGGCGCGACTGCAGGTAAGCAAAGAGGAATTAATCGAAATGATTAATGCGGCAGACATAGGGGAGGTAGAGAAATGAGTGTAATCGAGTGTCAGGGACTGACGAAAGCATATGGTGGAGTGAAGGCGTTAAATAATTTTTCCTGCAACATAGAAGAAAATAAAATTACTGGGCTCATTGGCAGGAATGGGGCAGGGAAAACAACGCTGCTTAAAATTATCGCGGGTTTTATGAAAGAAACCTCTGGTGAACTAAAGGTATTTTCAGAAAGTCCTTTTAACAATCTGACAGTCTCAGCTAATGTTGTTTTTATTCACGATCAAATGGATATCCCTACTGCCTTAAATCTTAAGGAACTGTTAGAGGTGGCAGCCAGCTTTTATCAAAATTGGGATCGCGAACTGGCCAATCGTCTTTTCGATTATTTCTCCTTAAGCCCATTGCAGCATTATGAAGGACTCTCTAAGGGAATGAAAAGTACATTTAATATGATTTTAGGATTGGCTGCCCGAGTTCCATTAACACTTTTTGATGAACCGACGTCGGGGATGGATGCAGCGGTTAGAAAGGATTTTTACCGTGCCTTGCTTAAAGACTATCTCGCCCACCCAAGGACCATCATGATTTCAAGCCATCATTTGAATGAGATTGAGGATTTGCTTGAAGACATTCTCCTCATGAAAGATGGGAAAGAACTTCTTCACATGCCAATCGCCGATTTGAAGGAATGGGCAATTGGACTCCAGGGGAAGACTGCCATCGTAGATGAATGGACACAAAACCAGGAACTTATTTTTACAAAAAGTATTGGTCCAGACCAGTCGTACGTTGTCGTAAGGAATAATTTCTCTGAAACAGAATGGCAAAGTGCCCGCATTGCCGGAATTGACATCACTCCAGTTTCTTCAAGTGACCTATGTGTTTACCTAACTAGCAAAACGAAAGGGGGAATCGATGATGTCTTTAACAAAGGTTAGTCTGATAGATATTGTGAAAAAACAGTATGTTTATAAGCTGAAGGCTTACAGTCAGGTATTTATTTCACTTATTTTCATCCAAATACTTGCCGTTTTCTTCTCCTTGAACGGTGTTGGAAGCATGGGAACTAGCAGTGGAAGTATCCAAATATACGTGAAATATTTTTCAGCTGATTTTGTTGTGGGCTTTACGATGCTTTGGGGATTTATTACAGCCATTGTCATTACGACAAAGGCATATCGAAATGATGACTTCATATTTGTGACCAATCGAGTCAGTAGTAATCTATCCAATACGGTATTTTTATTAATCGCAAGCGTCATTGGTGGAATTACAGCGATGTTATCAACCTATTTAATCAATGTGATTGTGTATTACTTTATAAGTGATTTTGCTTTAAAAAGTACGACCTTGTGGGATATGCCAATAGAATTCCTCAACGGCATATTCTCGACCATTCTGTATGTCTTTCTATTTTGCGCTTTAGGTTATTTGGTCGGAACGCTTGTGCAGATCAATAAAGTGTTTGCTGTTTTGTTACCGGCAGCATTTTTCGGGGGATTAATATTTGATGGGCTCAGCGGAAAAACTGGGGTCATCACAAAGGTATTTGAATTTTACTTTACAGAGCCCTCCCTAGCTTTATTTATTGTCAAAATAATCATGTCGGCAGGATTGCTTTTTATCGGTGCATTTGCATTGTCCAATAAAAGGGAGGTTAGGTCATGATGGGGATGATACCACTTCTTATTATTGTAATGATTGTTATAGGTATCTTGGTTATCTCAACAAGAGCTAGGAACAAAATGGTTCACAAGAAGGGGAAATTTTCATACAGTCAGCGTGTTTATTGGATATTAAGCGGCTTTGTGTCTATCTTATTGATCTGTTTAATTTTGAATGCTGTCCTACCCGTTAAAATAATGGATGGATGGAAAAGGGTGAATACTACAGATCTTGAACGAGAAAATCTAGGTTTATACGATGCAGCTCTTGAGGGAAGAATTAATCAAGAGGGCAGCAAATTTCTCCGTAAAAAGTGGAATTTCAACTATCAAGGTCAGCAGCTAAACTTAACCGTCACCAAAGATGAAGATATAGACGCAATGGTTGTCGTGGAAAAGAAAAATAGTAATGATGGTAATATCGAAGCTGAATTTTATCAAACACGGTCAAGTTATAATGGAATGGAAATAACGGAGCTGGCAAATCTCCCTGGTATGGAACTAGCGGGGGATCAACTCACACTTTTGAATCCAAAGAGAAGTGAAATTAAGTTTTCGCAATTTGGAAATACCTTTAGCATCAAACAATTTACAGGAGAACCGTCCCTCTTTAGCGAACACCATTCTGAATTTAGCGGCGGACTAAGAATTCTCTACCTGCGGATCCCGAAAGACTTAGAACTAAACTATCCAAAGAACTTAAACCTTCAATTTGCCGAGTAGGTTGATGCACTTGTTGATACACTGTTGGTGCCTGACACCATTCGTGGACATTTGTCTTCCTGGGGTGGACGTTTTGTTTTGGAACTGTCGAGTAGAGAATTTCTTTTCTACTCGATAGTTGGCGTTGAGGTCGTGGCGGCTAAGGTTTTCCGGTTTTGTTGCTAAGAATGGCTGTTAAGTTCAGTTTCTTTTTCTTACTATAAATCTACCTATCAAAGAAATCGAAAGCATACTTTTAGGCGATAAAAAATGCTACAACGGAAAGAACGATTGATGTTATCAACATGGCGATAAGTGGTCGCAGTGCTTTTGTCCGTAAATCACGTAAACTAACATTCAGACCAAGACCGACCATTGCGGTGGTTAGAATAAAGGTTGTCGCCGTTGAAATCCAATCTAAAGCAGCTTTCGAAACTGGAACAGATTTTCCAAGAACATAACTTCCAAACAAGCTCATCAAAATAAATCCGATCAAAAACCAAGGGAATTCAATTTTCGTATCCCCTTTTTCTCCGGCATTTTTCCGTTTCATCCAATACATAAGAATAAAGCATAATGGGATGAGCAGCAGAACACGTCCTAATTTTGCTAACAAAGCAATCGCTAAACCATCAGGTCCCGCCGGGGCTCCAGCCAAAGCGACGTGGGCGATTTCGTGGAGGCTGATCCCACTCCAGATTCCATAATCAATCGCTGATAATGGAAGAAAAGGGCGCAAAATCGTATAAGTAATCGAAAAAATAGTACCTACTAACGCAATAATTCCTACTCCAATAGCGGTATCCTCATCCTTTGCTTTGATGATTGGTGAAATGGCTGCAATCGCTGCCGCACCGCATACCCCTGTTCCGACCCCAAGGAGTAATACTAAAGAGGACTCTGCTTTTAAAAGTTTCCCTAACCAAATGGTTGCTAAAATGGCAAAAGTAATAACACCGATATCACGTGCAAGCAGTCCCAGCCCTTGATGAAGCACAATATCAATATTAAGTTTTAAACCGTATAAAATAATCGCGAAGCGTAAAAAGCGTTTCGAGGAAAATTGGATCCCCGAGCGGATTTTTTCCGGATAACCGAAAAATTGCCGATAAATGACTGCAATCACAATGGCACAAGCAAGTGGTCCTACATGATCAAAGCCAGGGACTTTTGATAATGCATAACCGAATGCTGCTATGACGACAGTAAAGGCGATCCCTGCTAACCATAACCATACAGAAGGCTTTGGTTCAGGAATTTTTTGTTGCCGGCCGGCTTGTTCGTTCAAAGATAAAGCTTTAGCACTTTGGCTCCCCATTTAAATCACCTCAAGTTATTTTCTACATTCAGCATACTCCTGATTCGTGCATAAGAAAAATAAAGATATATAATAGGAATGATAAGTAAATTTATATAAATAAAACAATTAATGAGGGAAAAATGATGGATCAATATTTAGTGGTGTTTGTAAAGGTCGTGGAAAAGGAGAATTTTTCTAAAGCGGCGGAGGAGCTGCACATGACTCAGCCGGCCGTAAGTCAGTATATTAGAACCTTAGAAGAATCAATTGGTTCGAGGCTGTTAGAGAGGAGCAATAAGTATGTTCGCCTTAATAAGGCAGGGGAAATTGTCTATCATCATGCAAAAGAAATATTGGCACTATATACAAAAATGCAGTCATTAGTTGACGACCTGACAAATAAGGCGAGCGGGCTGATTGCGATTGGCGCCAGCTACACATTTGGTGAATATATCCTGCCGCATATTATTGCTAATATGCAAGTGCAATACCCTCTCATCAATCCATCCATTAAGATCCAAAATACAAAAGAAATCATTGAACTAGTGAAGACGCATCAATTAGATATTGGCATCATTGAAGGATTTTTTAAAGAGGACACTCTAAATTCAGAAGTAGTTTCCGAAGATAAAATGGTCATCGTTGCTCCCCCTTTCCATCGTCTATTATCCATGAAAGGGGAAAATAGAATTTCTGATCTAGAGGAAGAAACATGGATACTAAGGGAAGAGGGCTCAGGTACAAGGGAAGCGGCAGAAAATCTTTTTCGCAAGTATGATTTCACCCCGAAAAAAATAATGGAATTCGGTAGCACGCAACTGATTAAGGAATCGGTTGAGGCAGGACTTGGGATTAGTTTATTGTCCCGTTGGGCAATAGAAAAAGAGCTAACATATGGCTATATTGGAATGATTCCAGTGGAGGGCATGCCTTTTAAACGGAACTTTTCCATCCTAACCCATTCACCTTACCAGACGACAGCCTTGAAAACGTTCATCGAAACACTGCGCTACTATTTAGCAGAGCAAGCTATTTAAGGTTTTTATTAAACCAACTGAGATATCTAGTTTAAATGGCTGGTTGTCTTTTTTGTTTTAGTTCGTTTTAATAGTGGAATTATACAAATGATAAAACAAGTTACCGGAAAGATTTTATGTTTTGTCTAGTGACAGCTAGAGAATGTATTATATAATTAAAATGACTGAATATTTTCATAAATGATAAAATAAGATAACCTTGCGAACTGAACTTCTTGTGTAATGAAGGTCGTTGCAGATACTAGTAAACTGAATTTCCGCTTTTCTGCTCCATGAGATTTATTAACACACAATAAAAACGTTCTTAATCTCATTTTTAAGAGGGAGTGTGTAATCATGCAAAAGCAAAAGTTATTGATTAATGGGGAAAGGCTTAAAAGGGAACTGGAACGATTTGCTGACTTTGGCCGGACTGAAAACAATGGGGTCACCCGGTTGTCATTATCTGAGGAAGATATCAAGGTAAGAAATTACTTCCGTTCTTGCTGCGAGGACTTAGGAATGACGGTCAAGGTTGATGATATGGGATGTATGTATGCTACCCTCGCGGGACTCGAGAATAAACCTCCTATTCTGATTGGTTCACATTTAGATACGGTAAAAAAAGGCGGCCGCTTTGATGGCGTGTTAGGTGTAGTAACTGGCTTAGAAGTGGTCAGAACCTTGGTGGAAAATAACATTAAGCCGCAAATTCCGATTACGATTGTCAATTTTACAAATGAAGAGGGGGCAAGGTTTGAACCTTCGATGATGGCATCAGGTGTGCTCTCTGGTAAATTTGAAAAATCTATCATGTTAAAAAAGAAAGATTCAGAGGGAATTACCTTTGAGGGAGCCCTCAAAGCCAGCGGGTACGAAGGCGCAGTTGAGAATCGCCTAAAAGAAGCGACCGCCTTTTTAGAGCTACATATTGAACAAGGACCAATCCTAGAAAATGTGGCGCTCACAATCGGCATTGTCGAATGTGTTGTGGGAATGGCCTGCTTCGAGATTGAAGTAACAGGGGAGTCGGATCATGCCGGTACAACCCCAATGAACATGAGAAAGGATGCCCTTTTTGCATCCAATAATTTAATCAACCAAATCCGCAACCGCTTAGGTGCGTTAGATGAAGAATTAGTCTTCACCATCGGCAGGGTGAATGTGTATCCAAGTATCCATACGGTCATTCCAAATAAGGTAGTCTTTTCACTGGAGGCACGGCATAAGGATCCTGAAATCGTTAGCACCTATAAGGATTTTGTTCAAGGCCTTCCGCATTTAGGAGTCAATGAGGGCTGTGAGGTTAAAGTGACAAAATTATGGGAGCGGGATACAGTTTGGTTTGAACCGGAAATCTGTAATCTCTTAGAACAATCTGCCCAATCGTTAGGGTATTCCAATAAACGAATGGTCAGTGGTGCAGGGCATGATGCTCAATTCATTGCCAGCTACGTCCCAACGGCGATGCTGTTTGTTCCAAGTATTAATGGAAAAAGCCATTGCGAAGAAGAGCTAACGACTTGGGATGATTGCGAAAATGGGGTAAATGTGGTGTTAGATACCGTCTTAACGTTGTTATCAAAATAAGGTCCATTTCTGGAAATAAAAATAGTAGACTTTTTCGCCTGGCGGAAGAGTCTTTTTTTATGATTGAAAAAGAAGTCTGTATTTTGCAAAAACTATATTGTAAAACGGGGGATAAAGGTGTAAAATTACACTAATTAATATTGGGAAATATACATAAATTTCACTGTGAAAAGGGGGATTAATATGGAAAAAAAACTTTTGTTACTGTTTGTGAATTTCGGTGTAATGCCTTTTGTATTGTCTATCTTTTCTTTTATCATAATGATCACGGGGCAAGATGATATCATGATTGCTGCACTTCTGCCTCTTAGTATTGGCGGTATTCTCGTAGGCTTTTTCCTAAATAAGAAGCGGGCTCAGTCCGGCAAATTGACAGGGCTTTTCACACTCTACTTTCTGCCGCTTGCCTATACTGCTGTATTATGGGCTGCTTTTATGCTGATCAGCGGCGGGTTTTATGGGGCAAACTCCTGGTTTTACTATAGTTTATTTCATCTGGCGCTGGGGCCCATCTATTTTATCGCCATGTTTAGTGGTGAAGGAAGATTGTTTCTATGGGCACCGTTAGCTTACGAGCTAGCATTTGTCATCGGGGTATTTATTGCAGTCTTAATAAGCAAGGTACGATTAGCTTTTAATAGGCGGCAATTACTGTCTGTCTTGTCAGTGTTTGTCCTTGCACTGGGTACAGGTGTTGCTGTTCAATGGCAGCGCAGTCAAACGGTTTTGCCATCCTATGGTTTTAAATATGGCGGGGGCTACTCTAGTACGGATTTAACCCCGTATGAAGTGACGAATCCAGAAAACAAGCTACCAAAGCTTACGGAACAATCGACATTTTCAATCAAGAACCCGAGTGATATGCCGATTTTAGACGGAGCAGAAGCGGCATTTCCGGTGTACTCAGCCTTTGCGAATGCAGCCTATGAGAATATTGAAAAAGAGAGCGGTGAAGCCGGGAAAATCGTTAGTTTTACCAATACGATTTATGCATATGAACACTTATTAGCGGGGGAAGTAGATATTTACTTTGGTGCCGTGCCATCAAAAGAGCAGCAGGAAATGGCGAAGGAAGCGGGAAAAGAACTGGTTATGACACCAATTGGCAAGGAAGCCTTTGTCTTCTTTGTCAATCCAAGTAATCAAGTAGATAGCTTAAAAGTTTCTGAGATTAAAGACATCTACTCTGGAAAAATCAAAAATTGGAGTAAGGTTGGCGGGAAGAATAAGAAAATTATTGCCTTTCAACGTCCGAAAAATTCCGGAAGCCAAACACTTTTGGAAAAAATTATGGGTGATACGCCGATTATGAAGCCTCTGAAGGAAGATGTACCTGAAGGGATGGGCGGGATTATTGAGCAGGTTGCTGATTATCGAAACTATGACAATTCGATAGGCTTTTCATTCCGCTTTTTTGCAACCGGGATGAAGGCGAATCCAAATATTAAACTGCTGGCAATCGATGGTGTGGAACCAAATCCGGAAAACATCGCGAGCAGTAAGTATCCATTCACCGCCAGCCTATACGCAATAACGCTGAAGGACAACCCAAAACCAACCATTCAACCATTCCTAGAATGGATGCAAGGACCACAGGGGCAAGAGATTGTTGAAAGAATTGGATATATTAAAGCAGTTAAGTAGGTGTCAGGCACCATCTGTGGACGTTTGTACGCGTGGGGTGGACACGGTGTGTCTTTGCCGAATGAAAAGGCGAGGAGCATCTTTAGATAGTTCAGTTTTGAAGTAGAAAACTAAGAAAAGATACCAAATTCTGTATCAAATTAACAAAAAACATTACAATTCAGATAAGAAATAGCATCCAATTTTCGGTCATTCAAGGAAAAAGAAAATACACTAAACTGTCGGAAAAGGATTCTAAAACATTATATGAAAGCATTACAGGCAAAAAGCTCGGTGAATAACCTTCACTGAGCTTTTTGTCTGTAATAAATGATAACAACTTTAACATGGAAATTTACTATATGAATTAACGTAAGACCAATGGCTGTTGTATACCTACCAATTCTTTGCTTTTTATTTTATTACGTCTTTATTCTATTTTCTAACGATATATGTCTCTCCAAGAATTTCACTGAGTTCGTAATCAGCGGATGAAAGACCTTTTTGGATAAAAGAACTAACTTGATTTTGTTCAAGGTCATACAGGACTTCGATTTCTTTTGAGAACAATAATCCTTCTTTTTCAAGGAGGTTTTTAAGTGAAGGAAGTGTTTGTGCTTGTAAAGGTTCAGTTGTTCCTAGTACCTGTTCTAGTCCTTTTAGATAGGATTCCAGTGGACGGGCTCCGACGATTTTGACGCCTTTATTCTCCTCGTTCACCATGATGATGGTTGGAAAACCGCTCACACCAAGGCTTCTGGCAAGTGCGAAATCTTGATCTAAAAGCTCGTGTCCATCTGAAAGTCCAGATTGTCTGACAACTTGCTCCCCGTCTAGGCCTAATTGATTGACAAGGTTAATCAATACCTGTTCATCTCCGATATTGTGGTTAAAGGCAAAAACCGCCTCACGAGCACGGCGCAAAAAGGTCATTGCCAGTTGCTCATCCTTTTGCTGAATTATTTTAAACACTCGGGAGGGGGGATAGGATGACTGAATAGGATTATCATGCCATAATGAGCCATCAATTGGCATGCGGGAATGTTCCCCAACTTCTCTCCAATGACCAGCCACATCTGAAGGACTGCCAATGCCATTCGCTACGTCAGCAAAACCTTCCCAGCTTTGCAGCAATCCACCCATCACCGTATGCAAGTCAAAATAATGTCCATACTGTTCTTCAAATTTGCGCAATACGGGTTCAAGCGCCCAGCAGTGGGAGCAGATTGGGTCTGTTACATAATAAAGAGTAATCTTTTTTTGAAGTGGATTTAAATCAATTGTTTCCATTACATCTTCACCAGCTTCACCACACACACCGGTTTCTAAGTCGCAAACCATTTTGTTGTTTGTCATGTAGTTTCCTCTTTTCTTTAAAATTCTTTATAGTTTTGAGCCCATTTCTGAATCGGTTCAAGTGCAGCAGTTAATGTTTTTCCCTTTTCCGTTAATTCATAAGAAATCGTTACAGGAGATCCGGTTATTACATTTTTTTTAATTAATCCAAACTCGACTAGCTCAGATAGCTTTATTGAAAGGGCTCTAGGAGTAATATCTGGAAGGTCACGTTTTATTTCAGAAAAGTGGGCGCTGCCATTTGGACTGATGGATAAATAATGAATGATTAATCCATTCCATTTTTTACCTAGTATTTCGAATGAATATTGAAGATATGGACAAATTTCCATTATAACAACCTCCCTTATATACTTAAGTATAACAAGTATAAAAAATATATCAAATATAAAAAGTATACTTTTGATTTAAAAATGACTTTATCACATTTTTATTTGTTGGCACAAATATTGCATAAAAAATATGTGTGAGGACCAATAACAAATATTTTCAGGAGGTGCTTTTAAGTGAATAAAATGATTTCAATGGAGAAAGTTTCATCGATATTTACAGATGGAATGACCATTATGGCAGGGGGATTTATGGGGGTAGGTACACCACAAGCGCTTGTATCTGCCATGCTTAAAGGACGGTTTACCAACCGTCTTTTTATATTGTTAAGTAAAAGTTTTAGTAAAATTATTGAATAGTTTTACTGGAGAGAGTAAAATGTGCTTGAAGATCGATATTTACTTACAAGATTGATAGTTTAATAAAGGATGATTGGAGGCAATGAATCATGAACTTCACAACGTTAAATGGCACATTTCTGGACTTGTTTCATGTTTTACCTAGACAAGCGTTTTTTGCTCCCGGACGGATTAATTTAATTGGCGAACATACAGATTATAATGGCGGACATGTTTTTCCTTGTGCGATAACCTATGGGACCTATGCTGTTGTGAGAAAGCGCGAGGATGGTCTTATCCGTTTGTACTCGAGTAATTTTCCTGACAAAGGAATTATCGAATTTAACTTAAAACAGCTAGATTATGATAAAGAACACAATTGGGCCAATTATCCGAAAGGGATGATTCGGTATATTATCGAGGCGGGATACGAGATTCCAACTGGCTTTGAGTGTGCCATCCATGGAAATATTCCAAATGGCGCCGGTCTTTCCTCCTCAGCTTCGATTGAATTGTTAACCGGAGTCCTTGTTACTGGTTTGTTTGGATTAGATATTCCACGTCTTGAGTTAATCAAGCTTGGAAAGAAAGTAGAGAATGAATTTATTGGGGTAAACAGTGGCATCATGGACCAATTTGCAATTGGGATGGGAATGATCGATGCCGGGATATTGTTGGATTGTCAAACACTTACTTTTGAGTACGCACCGATCCACCTGAAAAATCACAAAATTATCATTATGAATACGAACAAACGCCGGGAGCTAGCGGATTCCAAATACAACGAGCGCCGAAGCGAATGTGAGACAGCATTGGCCAAGCTTCAGCAAAGACTCCCAATTGAAGCACTCGGACAGCTCTCGGAAGAAGAATTTGATGAAAATCAATCCTTAATCACCAATGAAACCGTCCGCAAACGGGCGAAGCATGCGGTTTATGAAAATGTAAGAACGCTCAAGGCTTTGGAGGAGTTAAGGGCTGGAAATTTAGTGGCGTTTGGACAGTTGATGAACCAATCGCACATTTCTTTAAGAGATGATTATGAAGTAACGGGCCTAGAACTTGATAGTTTGGTAGAAGCTGCTTGGAATCAACCAGGAGTCCTAGGGGCACGCATGACGGGTGCAGGCTTTGGCGGTTGTGCCATCGCAATTGTTGAAAACGAAGCGGTTAACAGATTTATTACCAATGTTGGTGTGACCTATCGTGACAAGATTGGCTATGAGGCAGATTTCTACGTTGCCAGCATTGGAGACGGGGCAAAGGAAATTGAAATGGAGGAGGCGGTATAAATGAGTATTCTTGTTTTAGGCGGTGCGGGTTATATCGGTTCTCACGCTGTATACCAGTTAATTGATCAGGGGTTCGATACAGTGGTGATTGATAATTTACAGACAGGTCACCAGGAGGCAATTCATCCACGGGCACGCTTTTATGAAGGAGATATCCGCAGTCGAGCGTTTATGCACTCTGTTTTTGAACAGGAAAATATTGAAGCAATTTTGCATTTTGCTGCCAACTCACAGGTTGGTGAATCAATGGTCGAGCCGTTAAAGTACTTTGATAACAATGTGTACGGAACGCAAATCGTCCTTGAAATGATGAAGGAATTCGGTGTTAAGCCGATCGTCTTCTCTTCCACCGCCGCTGTTTATGGTGAACAGAAGGTCGTGCAGATTACCGAAGAGGCGAACGCACTACCAACGAATACGTATGGTGAAACGAAATTAGCGATGGAAAAAATGATGGCTTGGTGTGAAAAGGCATTTGGGATTAAGTACGTCTCCCTCCGTTATTTTAACGTGGCATCGGCAAGAAGTGATGGGCAAATTGGTGAAGACCACAATCCGGAAACGCACCTGATTCCCATTGTTTTGGAAGCGGCCTTAGGAAAAAGACCAGCCGTGACCATCTTTGGGGATGATTATGATACCGCGGACGGTACTTGCATCCGAGATTATGTCCATGTTGAGGACTTGATTGCTGCTCACATCCTAGCCCTCAAGTTTTTGCAAAAGGGCGGAGAAAGTAATATTTTCAATCTTGGCAGCAGTCAAGGCTTCTCGGTAAAAGAAATTGTCGAGACTGCTAGAGCAGTAACAGGAATCGATATTCCAGTGCAAATGGGTGAACGGCGTGCAGGGGACCCGAGTACGTTAATTGCTTCCTCGGAAAAAGCAAAGCAGGTGCTGGGCTGGAATCCAATAAGAACGTCGATACATGAAATTATTCAGGATGCCTGGAACTGGCATAAGCATCATCCAAACGGTTATTAGAGGTGAAGCAAATGATTTATCAGCTAGTCCAACAATTAGTTAATCAAGTACTTGCCGCTCAATTAATCGAGCGGGAGGATGAAATATACGTACGCAATCAGGTCTTGTCACTGCTGCATCTAGTTGATTTTAAGGACATGGAAGTTAGTGAGGAAAGCGAAATTCCTGATTTATTAGACCAGATTGTCGAGTATGCCTGCGAGCATGGCATTATTGAAAATATTTTTGATGCAAAAGAAATTTTTTCGAGCAAAATCATGAACTGCTTTATCGCGCGCCCATCCAACGTAAATCAGCTTTTTTATGAAAAATATCAACAGAATCCTAAAGTGGCAACAGAGTATTTTTATCAATTAAGTAAAAATAGTAACTACATTCAGATGAAGCGAATTCGTAATAATATTGAATATAAGGCAGCCACACAGTTTGGTGAAATTGACATTACGATTAATTTATCAAGACCGGAAAAGGATCCACGGAGTATCGCACGTGAACGGGCAGCGGAAAAAACGAACTATCCAAATTGTCTTCTGTGTGTTGAGAATGAAGGATATGCAGGGAGAATCGACCATCCGGCCCGTTCGAATCACCGGATGATTCGGTTAAATCTCGTGGAAGAGGCTTGGTATTTGCAATTTTCGCCTTATGTGTATTACAACGAGCATTGTATTGTTTTATCTGAAAAGCATACCGATATGAAGATTAGTCCCACTACTTTTTCGAGGTTATTAGCGTTTGTCGAGCAATTTCCACATTATTTTCTGGGCTCCAATGCAGATATACCGATTGTTGGTGGTTCGATTCTTTCACATGAACATTATCAAGGCGGAAACTATGAATTTGCCATGGCAAAGGCCGATTCTGACTGGACGTTTGTGATGGGTAATTTCTCGCATGTGGAATGTTCGATCGTCAAATGGCCGATGTCAGTTATTCGTCTACGATCAAAACAAAAAGGTGAGCTTGTGGAAGCAGGGGCTCATATTTTAACAAAATGGAAAAATTACAGTGATAAAGCGGTTGGAATAATTGCTTGGACCGATGGGATTCCGCATAATACCATTACACCGATTGCTCGTAAAAATGGCGACTTGTTTGAACTAGACTTGGTCCTTCGCAATAACCGGACGAGTGAGGAGCATCCACTAGGAATTTTCCACCCTCACGCGGATGTGCATCATATCAAGAAGGAAAACATTGGCCTGATTGAAGTGATGGGACTGGCCGTATTACCAGCACGCTTAAAGGAAGAACTGGAAGATGTGGAGAAGTACATTCTTGGAAAAACTGCTGATGTTGCCAATTATCATTTAAGCTGGGCTGAAGAATTAAAAGCACACTATCACTCTGTTGCCGACGAATCAAACGTTGAATCCCTGGTGAGAGAAGAGGTAGGGAAGAAGTTTTTGAAGGCATTAGAGGATGCTGGTGTATTTAAGCGGGATGAAGCGGGCACTGCCGGGTTCCAGCGGTTTATCCAATCATTATAATCTTGGGGAATGTAGTTAAGGGCTTAGAATTTGTCTGAACCAAGTAAGGGTTCTGAAATGATGGAGTGATATATTGATGAAAATACAAGATAGAATATTCGGGATGTATGCGGGTGAGTCCGTTACCGAGTATACACTTGTCAATGATTCAGGCATGACGGTCACATGCCTGAATTACGGTTGTGTGATTACCAAAATCATCGTCCCTGATCGTGCTGGTAACTTTGAAAATGTTGTCCTTGGTTTTGAGGGCTTTGATGAGTATCTGCAATGGTCGCCGTATTTTGGAGCCGTTGTCGGCCGAGTGGCCGGTAGAATTAAAGGTGCTAGTTTCGAACTGGACGGAAAGGAATACAGACTTGCAGCCAATGAGGCACCCACTCACTTACATGGCGGTGAGAAGGGCTTTAGCTCAGTAATTTGGAGGACCGAAAAACTAGAGGAAGACAACGCTGTGGGTGTGAAGTTTTTTTACCATAGTTTGGACGGAGAAGAGGGCTACCCAGGTCATTTGGATACAATCGTAACCTACCTACTAACTAATGAAAATGAACTAAGTATGATCTTTGAAGGCAAAACTGATCAAAAAACGTTGGTAAACTTAACTAATCACTCGTATTTTAATTTAAGCGGAAATTTAAAAAGGGATTGTTCAGAGCATAAGCTTCAAATGGATAGCGATCGCTTTTTAGAGCTAGGGCCTGATTTTATTCCCACTGGTAAAATGATTGATCCAACGAATACCCCCTTTGATTTTCAGCGGGCGAGAAGATTAAAGGATGGAATAAATTCCTCGCATTCACAAAACGAGCTCGTCGGACATGGGTACGATCACCCGCTTATTTTTACAAAAAAGGGTGAAAACACCATCGTTTTAAGTGACGAAGAAAGCGGCCGGATGCTAGAGGTTACCACGAATCAGCCATGTGTGGTCCTTTATACATCTAATCAACTAGAGGGCCCCTTCTCCATATCAGGTGTTCCAGCAAGAAATTATTTGGGTGTGTGTCTGGAAACGCAAGGGCTGCCTGATGCTATTCATCACTCGGCATTTCCAACTGTCATTTTAAACCCAGAGGAAGTATACTATTCCACGACGAAGTATCGTTTTTTTGCTAATAAATAAGGAGAATTGATATGGCTACAATTAAGGATATTGCAAAACTGGCTGGCGTTTCGATTGCCACTGTATCCCGGGTACTGAATTATGACACAACCCTTTCTGTTAGCGATGATACTAAAAAGAGAATTTTTGAAGCTGCGGAGGAACTATCCTATAAAAAGAAACCGATACGAAAGCAGGATGTAGGGAAAATTGCCGTCCTCCAATGGTATACCGAAAAGGAAGAACTGGAAGATTTGTATTACATGTCAATACGGCTAGGGGTAGAAAACCGTTGCCGGCAGCTAGGAATGGACACGGCCAAGTATTTTCAAGACAACTTTGAGGATTTGAAGGAAGATGATATTCAGGGGCTTATTGCGATTGGGAAGTTTAGCAGCAAGCAAGTGAATGATTTAGTGAAGATTACTGAAAATATTGTCTTTGTTGACACTTCTCCGGATGAAGATCGGTTTGATTCGATTGTGATTGACTTTGAAAAATCAACAAGAAAAGTACTCGATTATTTCATTGAAAAAGGCCATAAACAAATCGGATATATTGGCGGAAGAGAAGGGTTTAAAGACAAAACCTCTATCATAGAGGACCCAAGGGAATTGACATTCAAAGGTTATTTGGCGGAAAAAGGGATATTGACTGAAGCGTTTATGTACCAAGGTGCCTTTTCCGTTGATGATGGACATTCCTTGATGAAAAAGGCAATTCAGGAGCATGGTGACAACCTACCAACCGCCATTTTCGCAGGGAATGACTCGATTGCTGTAGGTGCACTCAGGGCTTTAATGGAGGAAGGAATTTCTGTTCCAGGCCGCGTGAATATCATCGGTGTCAACGATATCAGTGTCTCTAAATACGTCTTTCCTGCTTTAAGCACGGTAAAGGTGTATACCGAACTCATGGGTGAAACTGCCGTTGACACTCTCGTGGAGCGAATCGAAGGCAGAAAAACCGCCAAGAAAATATTCATCGCAACCAAACTCATCATAAGAAATAGCAGTTTTTAAGCTAAGATCACCACTTCATTAAAATGTATCCTATAGGTAGGCACTTTAAAAAAGTCTACCTATAGGGTACATTTTCTTGTTTCTGAGTCTTTTTAGTTGGAATCTTTGATAACAGCTATTGTAACGGTAGTATCCAATTTAAACTACTGATGAAAAATGTTCATTTATCGATAAAAGATAGCTATTTTGAGCCATTGGAAATAACCTTAAAATTGATTAATTTTTTAGTAGATATTGAGTATAATTTCCATTTATTAAGGAACTGAATTAGTAAAAATTATTTCATACTCTTGGGTAAAAAATTTTACGGAGGGTGTTATGTGATGCGCATTTTCGGATTCATAGCTTGTCTAGTCTTTTTTTTCGGAGCAATAAATGTTTCAGCTGAAGAACAAAAGGGGAAAGCAAGTTTTGATTACAGTAATCCAGAGTTTAGAGCTACTGTTGATATGCTTTCCATGGATGGACATGGTAACGATGACTTGGCTAGCTGTAGTGTAAAACAGACGTACTATGAAGATGTAGCTGAAATGTTTATGAAAGGTATGAAAAAACAGGAAATTCTTGATTACTATGAAGGGGAACTGGGGGTTCATGCCCTACAGGCTCCTCCGGTAAAGGGCTTCAATCTTAGCCTGTGGATTACCCCTTTTGTTTTATTATTTATGGTAGCCATGTTGATTTATTTCTTAATTAAAAGGTGGAAAAAGAATAATGAAATATTTGTAATGGATGAGGGTCTCCCATCTTTGAATGTGGAACATGATATTTACACATTAATTATTGAAGAAGAACGGAAAAAATTCTTATAATCTAAGCCAGAAGAGAGAAAAAAAATAAGTAAAATTTATTCGATATTCATTAAATAAACGAGGACCGGGCTGATGCCTGGTTTTTTTATATTTGCTTGTATGAATAGAACGGTGTCCTTCTGTCGCGGACAATTGTCTTTTTGTGGTGCCTGACACCGTTCCCACACCACTTCCGTTTGCCACCATTTTTACTAAAATGACGTTGTTGAATTTTTGGATGTTACGTATAATGTTTTTATCTGGAATGGTAACGGTTACATATGATGAGGGGTTGGAGAGATTTTATGAGCAGGTTGTCGATCACGGCATATACATTTGGTATTATATTTTTTCTTGTGAGTTGCTCCTTTGCAGGTTTTTATGGATATAAGGTAGTTACCCATCATCTGCCTAAAGAAGAGAAAAAGATAGAAAAGTATAATTATCATTTTATGCTGGTTCCTGAGGAGCTCGATAATGAGTATTGGAGATTGGTTGAGAAAGGGGCAAGGGCTGCCGCTAAAGATTATCATATCATGCTGGAGTATGTTGGGCCGAAGCAGGCCAATATTGAAGATCACTTAAAGACCATTGAAATGTCGGCGGCATCAAAAGTGGACGGAATTATGACACAGGGATTGAGTGATGAACAATTTACGCCGTTAATCAATCGGGTTGTAGAGAAGGGAATCCCTGTTATCACTGTAGATACGGATGCAGCAAACAGCAAGCGTATCGCCTACATTGGTACCGATAATTATTATTCTGGATTCTTAGCCGGAAAGGCTTTAATTGCTGATACAAAAGGACAAGCCAATGTTGCGATTATAACGGGGAGTTTCATTAAGAACCATCAAATACAGAGGGTGAAGGGATTTCGGGATGCCGTAATGGCAGAAAAGGGAATTCAGATCGTCGATGTGGAAGAATCCGAAATTAGTAGGGTGAAAGCCGCCGAAAAAGCATACAAAATCCTGCAAGACCATCCCGAGGTCAACGCCTTTTTTGGGACGAGTGCCCTAGATGGAATTGGGATTGCCCAGGTGGTCGAGAAATATAATAAACAAGATCAAGTGTACATTGTTGGATTCGACACACTTCCGGAAACGATCAATTACATGCGGAAGGGGACCATCAAAGCAACTGTTGTTCAGGAGCCATTTGAAATGGGATACAAAGCCGTGAAAATGATGATTGATTTAATTGAAGGCCAAAAAGTACCTCCTATCGTCCACACAGATACGCGAATTTTAAGAGTAGGGGATTTACCCGTAAGTAATCAGGACAGATTGGGGGTTAATCGTTGATGTTATTTCGAATAAGATCGAAATTACTTCTTTATTTCATCGTTCTCGTGGTGTTATTAACCTCCGTCGGGCTGGTTTTTTATAACAGCAGTGAAAAACTTGTCATTGAATATGATGATAGCTTTGAACGCTTTTTGTTATTAAATGATATCTCGCAACGAACCAATTTAATTACGGAGAAGCTGCATGCTTATATTTTAGATAAGGACGAATCCTACCTAAAAGACTATCGAAAAGAAAAGGTCAAGATAATCAAGGATCAAAAGCGACTGAATAAAGTCATTAGTACGAATGATATTACTCTTACAAATTATAAAAATATGATTGATAGCTTTCTGGATGCAAGTGATGCGACACTAGGGGCTTTTCAAAAGGATGATATTAATCAATACTCTAATCAATACTCTAATCAATTTAATGAGGTGTTGAAAATCGCGGCTTTTCTTCAAGAAAGCACACTTGCCTTGTTAAATAATAAACTGACAGACTATCAAAAGTTTTATAATCAAATGGAAATGCAAAATCATTATTACAAACTTATGTCGATTTCCCTATTTGCGGCAGCGTTTTTTCTTAGTACCTTATTAGCTTTATGGATTTCTGGCGGGATTACTAAACCAATCAGCCTGTTATCAAGAGCGGCTAAGGAGATTTCCAAAGGGAACTTAGCGGGAGAAGATATTAAAATAACAACAAAAGACGAATTAAAACCATTAACAGAAACCTTCAACCAAATGCGCACGAACCTGAGGCAACTCGTAACGGAAATTAAGCAAAAATCGGAGTTAGATAAGCTTTTAAAAGAACTAGAGTTAAGGAGCTTGCAGAACCAAATTAATCCTCATTTCCTATTTAACACATTGAATACGGTTTCGAAAATGGCCTATTTGGAAGAAGCAGAACAGACATCAAGGTTAATAGAAGCAGTGGCAGCCATCCTCCGCTACAACCTCAGTGATTTTAATAAAGCCTCGACCCTTAAGGAAGAAGTGCGGATTGTGAAAGAGTATTTCTTTATCCAACAAACACGATTTGGAGAGAGGATTCAATTCGCAACAGACATACAGGAGGATTGTTTAGATAGTGAGATTCCCAGTTTAATCCTTCAGCCAATAGTTGAAAACGCCTTTATTCATGGGGTGGAATCGTATGAAGAAAATGCGCTGATTGGTTTGCGAATATACCGGCAAAATGACCGGATTCATGTAGAAGTCATTGACAACGGGGCCGGAATGGATGAGACCACTAAGAAAAAATTACTTAATTATGTAGACGGAACGGAACCAACAGAGGGGTACGAAACTGAACAAGGAATAGGTCACTCGACAGGTATAGGAGTCAAAAATGTAATTAGAAGGCTGCAGCTTTTTTATCATAGAAACGACATTGTTGAAATCGAATCAGAATTAAATAAGGGAACAAATTTCAGGTTGACGATTCCTGAGACAGTAAAAGGGGGCAATGAGCTTGTTGAAAATTTTAATTGTTGATGATGAGGTCCTTGAACGAAAAGCATTAACCCAAATTATTAACGGCTCTGTGCAAGACGTTTTGGTGATTGGTGAAGCCCCTAACGGAAGAAAAGCAATTGAAATGGCCAAAGAACATCAGCCTGACATTATTTTTATGGATATAAAAATGCCAGGAATTGATGGTGTTCAAGCTGTTAAAGCTATCAAAAAAGTCGACCTCGGCATTCGCTTTATCATGGTTTCTGCCTTTAATACATTCGAATATGCCAAAGAAGTGATGCAACAGGGAGTTAAGGAATATATCTTAAAACCGAGTAGAAAACAAGATATTCTTGCGGCATTAGAGCGTGTTACGGGTGAAATCTATGAGGAACGTAAACAGAGAGATGAGCAGCGGAGCTTGAAAGAAAACCTCGACCGAGCTGTTTCGATTGCCCAAAAAGAATGGGTTTCATCGTTATTAGTGAACCAAGTTCAGGATATTACCTTTGATGAATGGGGCCAGCTATTAGGGGTAGAAATTACATCCGGCTATATTATGCTGTTTTCCCTTCTGCTGGAAGGTAATGCTGAGCCTTCCATAAGTGAAAAACAAAACTGGTACATGTGGCTGAAGGAAGTCCTAAAATCTGTTGTTAAACAGCACGAAGTCATGATTGGGCCATTAACAGAATCACAAGCTCCAGTGTTATTCCTTTGCAAAAAGACAACGGAGAAGGTCAATTTTAGAACAAGCGCACAGGCTATCATTGATAGCATGGTCAGCCTTTTTCATAAGGAATCATTCAACGGGGAATTAAGAATTGGCATTGGTCTCCCCTATAATCATGCCCATGAGCTAAATAAATCCTATCATGAAGCGCTTTTGACCTTAAACGAGCTCATAAAAATGCCAAATCGAAAGTATTTATTTGGCGTCAAGCAGGGAGCTGCAGAAACGCCTTCTCCATCTGGAGTTCTTGAGATTGAAAAAAAATTGTTAGATGCGGTTCGTCAGGGAGATGTTAACCAGGTATTGTATTATTTTGATTCGTTTGTATCGAATCATGTCGTTAATAAAAATGTACAATCACCTATGGTAAAAAAATCAATTGATGAATTGTTTATTCTCATTTCCCGAATGCTCCATGAACTGGGTATCAGCTATGAGCGAGCACCTGCTATCGAGGAATTGGACGATAGTATGATGATATTTGAGAAGGGGAAGTCCCATTTGTTGGCGGTCGTCCAGCATGTTCAGGTGTGGCGGAACCAGCACGCAAAGGGTATGCTTCATAAGGCAAAGGAGTATATCGAGGATCATTATGCCGATTCGATTACACTGGAATTGGTGGCGGAATATGTAGAACTTAGTCCGTTTTATTTTAGCAAATTATTTAAAGATCGATTTGGGATGACCTTTATTGATTATTTGACGGAAATAAGAATTAAACATGCTAAAGCGGAAATGGTCGACCAGGGAAAAAGCTTAAAGGAAATATGCTATTCTGTTGGCTACAAAGATCCAAACTATTTTAGTCGTGTGTTTAAAAAGCATACAGGCTTATCACCAACTGAATTTCGCCGGGCAACTGTAAGCTAGTAGGTTGATAACTTTATAAACTCCAATAAGACCAAATCGCTTCGCGTTTTGGTCTAATTTAATTCCATTTGCACAATGGATTGTTACATAACAGTTGCAATATAATCTAGAAATTCACAATAATATGCTATTCTTTTGAACTATTGCATAAAATCTTAGCGTGCTAACATATTTGTAAGGGCTTTCATGATGGCTGAGCGAAGCATGATTGAAGCCGATTATCAAGATCTTTACTAAAAAGTAAAAGGAGAATGATTACATGCTTAAGAAGAAAAAAGGGCTAATTCTATCTTTAACCGTTGCAACTAGTATTTTATTAGCTACAGGCTGCAGCAGCTCCACTGGCGGTACAGATTCTGGAAAAGGTAAAGATGGCGACCTTCCACGCGTTGGTGCAACGATTTACAAATTTGATGATAACTTTATGTCTTACGTTCGTCGTGCCATGCAAACTTCAGCAAAAGATAAAGTTGATCTTATGCTGAATGATTCACAAAATGACCAAGCAAAACAAATTGAGCAAGTCGACACATTAATTGCCAAAGGTGCAAAATCTTTAGCTATCAATCTAGTTGATCCAAAATCCGCTCAAACGATTATCGATAAAGCCAAACCAAAAGGTATTCCCGTTATCTTCTTTAACAAAGAGCCGGATGCAAGTGTTTTAGCAGGCTATGACAAAGCTTACTATGTCGGAACAACTTCATCAGAATCTGGTGTGATCCAAGGTGAGTTAATCGCAAAAGCTTGGGAAGCTAACAAAGATAAATGGGACAAAAACAAAGATGGCAAACTTCAATACGTATTATTAAAGGGTGAGCCGGGACACCCAGATGCTGAAGCTCGTACGAAATTTGCTATCGACACAATCAAAGCAAAAGGTATCCAGGTGGATGAATTAGCATTGGATACTGCGATGTGGGATGCCACAAAAGCAACTGAAAAAATGGATGCTTGGTTAGCGAAATACAGTGACAAAATTGAATTCGTTATTGCCAACAACGATGGAATGGCATTAGGAGCAATTTCTTCGCTTGAAAAAGCAGGATACTTCTCTGGTGACAAATTCATGCCAGTTGTAGGTGTTGACGCGATTCCAGAAGCTCTTGAAATGATTGAAAAAGGAAAAATGGTTGGTACTGTCTTGAATGACGCGAAAAACCAAGGTAAAGCAACCGTTGAACTTGCGGCAAATGCAGCAAAAGGTAAAGACGTATTAGACGGAACATCGTGGAAGCTTGATGATAAAAAAGCGGTTCGTGTTCCTTACGTAGAAGTAACAAAGGACAACATCCAAGTCGGTAGGGATGCTTATAAATAAGAAAAGCGCAAGTGCCCGTTTAGCGGCGTATGGACTGGAGCGCTTCGACTGAGATAAATGTAAACTTGCCGACTGGCAAGCCGGTAGGCGAAGACAAAGGCTTAGTTGAATTTATGCGTTCAGAATTTAGGGAATAAATTCTGATTAGCTAAAGGAAACACGGAGAGCGATAGCGATCCGATGTTGACTTATCGTAGGGAGAAGAGCGAAGTACACTAGCCGCTGGTCGCTGGAGCTGGACAATTATCAAGGTTTAAAACCTATCCTAACTTATTAAATAAGAAAAGTGGAAGCGCCCGTCCGGGGGCTGGAAATTTCCGGCCTCTAGGCGCTCCTCGAACAAAGGAAAAGCTCCTGCTTTTCCTTCGTTCGGGGCATGGCTTCAAGGTTGTATCCCCTTTGGAGCCGGACACCGTTCCAAATGGAAAAAAATTTTCACATCAATATGAGGCGGTTTATCCATGTCTCATATTTTTTTAAATGGTAAAGCGAGGAGGTTCGCTCATGTCTGAAGCTAGTACAACCAATTTACTTGAAATGCAAAATATAACCAAACGATTTCCTGGTGTTATCGCTCTTAATAATGTTTCACTCAAAGTGAAGGCTAGTTCGGTACACGCCTTAATGGGTGAAAATGGCGCAGGGAAATCGACGTTAATGAAATGCTTGTTTGGTATTTATTCGATGGATGAAGGCAAAGTTCTTTTTGAAGGAAAAGAAGTGGCCTTTACTAATTCGAAACAGGCGCTTGAAAACGGTGTTTCCATGGTGCATCAGGAACTGAACCAGGTTAGGCAGCAAAATGTTATGGATAATATTTGGCTGGGCCGTTATCCGAAAAAGAGTATTTTTATCGATGAAAAGAAAATGTATGAGGATACTGTCGCGATTTTTAAAAGTCTTGATATCAACGTGGACCCGCGCAGTAAGGTTAGTACGCTATCCGTTTCAGAAATGCAGATGGTGGAAATTGCTAAGGCAGTCTCTTATGGATCGAAAATTATCGTTATGGATGAACCGACTTCTTCCCTAACTGAGAATGAAGTAGACCATTTGTTCAAAATCATCAGAAGGCTCCAGAGTGAGACTGTAGCGATTATTTACATCTCCCACAAAATGGAGGAAATCCTGAAGATTTCTGACGAAGTGACGATCATGCGTGACGGTCAGTATATTGCGACGAAAAGTTCAAACGAGCTAACGACCGATGAAATCATCAAGCTAATGGTTGGACGTGACTTATCACAGCGCTTTCCTGCTAAAGTCAACAAGCCGGAAGATATCATATTAAAAGTATCTGACTTGACGGCCGAGACACAGCCTTCTTTTTCAAATGTGAACTTTGAGCTTAGAAAAGGCGAAATCCTGGGCATTGCTGGCTTGGTTGGTTCAAAACGTACGGAAGTAGTAGAAGCATTATTTGGGATTAGAGCGTTAAAATCAGGAACGATTGAGCTGAATGGCAAGGTGATAAAAAATCATTCGCCGCAGCAGGCCATCAAAAACGGCTTTGCGCTTGTTACCGAAGAAAGAAGATCAACGGGTATATTCCCAGATTTAAGTGTTAGTTTTAACTCTATCATTTCTAATATGAAGCAATATAAAACAAAAAGTGGGTTCTTATCTAACCGCAAAGTGGCCGACGATACCCAATGGGTGATTGAATCAATGCAGGTAAAAACACCTTCACAAAAAACGCCGATCGGAAGTCTGTCGGGTGGTAACCAACAGAAGGTTATTATTGGACGCTGGCTGCTGACAACACCGGATATTTTATTGCTTGACGAACCAACAAGGGGAATTGATGTTGGGGCAAAGTTCGAGATATATCAATTAATTAACCAATTAGCAGCGGACGGTAAAGGAATTATTATGATTTCTTCCGAAATGCCTGAACTGTTGGGTGTAACAGACCGAATCTTAGTAATGAGTAACGGAAGAGCAGCTGGAATCGTTGAAACTCGGGAAACATCTCAAGAAGAAATCATGCGATTAGCAGCTTTGTATTAGGAGGAGAGGCAAATGAATACACAGGCATCCAAAAAATCCAATGTTTCAAAATGGCTTGTTGATAATGTTATTTATGTAGTATTAATCCTGCTTGTTGTTGGGATTGTCATTGCTTCCCCAGACTTTTTATCAATGACGAATTTAATTAATATCCTAAGTCAATCATCGTCACGGATTATTATTGCCCTTGGGGTGGCGGGTATCTTAATTACGGCGGGTACTGACCTTTCAGCTGGACGGATGGTTGGACTTGCGGCGGTTATTTCTGCATCACTTTTACAAGCAACCGATTATGCTTATAAAATGTATCCCAATTTGCCAGACTTACCGCTATTTATTCCGATATTAGTTGCGATGGCGGCAACAGGGTTAATTGCTACATTAAATGGTATTGTTGTATCAAAATTACATGTGCCGCCTTTCATTGCCACTTTAGGAATGATGATCGGTGTTTATGGTTTAACTTCTATTTACTTTGATCGGCCGCCATATGGTGCACAGCCAATCGGTGGATTAAGCGAAAAATTTACAAATTTTGCTCAACGTGGCATTCCAGTTGGCTCGTATGAAATTCCTTATCTCGTTATTTATGCCATTATAACAACTGTTGTCATTTGGGTGATTTGGAACAAAACACAGCTTGGTAAGAATATGTATGCGATTGGCGGTAACCCAGAAGCAGCAAAGGTTTCCGGTGTTAACGTTGCAAGAAACATTATTATTATTTACATGATTGCTGGGCTTTTATATGGTTTCTCAGGTACCCTTGAAGCTGGTCGTGTCGGCAGTGCGACAAACAATACAGGAAACATGTATGAACTTGATGCCATTGCCGCCTGCGTTGTCGGTGGGGTTTCGTTGTCAGGTGGGATTGGAACTGTTCCAGGAGTTGTAACCGGGGTTCTCATATTCCAAATCATCAACTACGGACTTGCCTTCCTTGGAGTAAGCCCATACATTCAATATATCGTCAAAGGCCTAATCATCGTCGTCGCAGTAGCCTTCGACATGCGTAAACACGCGAAGAAAAAATAAGATGTTAAAATAGGGTGTCAAATAGGGTGTCAGGCACCACTCGTGGACATTTGTTCGCGTGTGGAGGACATTTTGAATATGGAAAACCCCTTTTGGTAGTGGATTATTCATTATCAAAGGGGGTTTTTCTTGATTTGGAAAAATTCAAAAAAATCCATTGATTACCAAAAAATATATGTTATGATTATCGTAACTATAGCGAAATGGAGGTTTTCCCTGTGTTTTTTTGCAGATTGCGATTCCAAACATTGAACCGTTAATTGAATAACGTTCAAGTCTCTGCCTGTTGTGCAGAGTAAATGGGATTGGTCTGCCTATTTTTAGGGAAACCTTTATTTTACGGTATGTAAAAAAGAGGGGGGCGAGTCTACCCTCTTTTTTGCTTTCTTTAAAAATAAATTGCTTGATTTGTGAAATGCCTTTTTCACCTCTTTCGTTCTATAGAAAGGGTGTTAGGTATTTTCAACGGGAACCCACAACCAAGCCAGATAATGTTTATCCATTATCGGGTATTTTTAGCTATTTTCCATTTACTTTAGCACAGGCAGAAAAGTCTGTGTTTTTTTGTTCTTTTTTAAAGAAAAGCTCGCTGAGTGGCGAGCCGTAAGGCGAAGACAGTGGCGTAGCTCGTTGAAAAGCACAGCTTTTCAACTGCAAAGCTTTCCTTAGTGCACTTATGCTTGATAGGAAAGTAATCCATTCCTATCGCTAAAAAAGAATGGGGGATATTAACCATGAGAGAAAAACAAAAAGCGCTTTTAGTGGGTGTCAATATCAAGCATCAAGCTGACTTTTCCTATTCAATGAAGGAATTGGAAAATTTGGCTGCGGCTTGTCATATCGAGGCTGTTGCTGAGGTAACGCAAAATTTAAGCCGCATTAATAAAACTCATTATATCGGGACAGGAAAAATCGAAGAAACGCTCCAGCTTCTTGAGCAGACAAATGCTGAATTAGTCATTTTTAATGATGAGTTATCGGCCACGCAAATTCGGAATCTTGAGGAAGAGCTCGGAAGTAAAGTTATCGACCGGACGATGTTGATTTTAGATATATTCGCATCTCGGGCGAAAACGAGAGAGTCACAGCTCCAGGTGGAAGTGGCTCACCTCAAGTATATGCTCCCAAGGATTGTTGGTCAGCGCGAATCGTTAGGGCATCAAGGTGGGGGTGTCGGTTTAAAAAATAGAGGAGCCGGTGAAACCAAATTAGAACTCGATCGTAGAAAAATTGAAGAAAAAATCACTGCTTTGAATAAGGAATTAGAGGTGCTCGTCTCTCAGCGGGAAACACAGCGCAATCAACGCAAAAAGAGCGGGGTCCCGCTTGTTTCCTTAGTCGGGTATACGAATGCAGGCAAATCAACGATTATGAATGCGATGCTGCGAAGGTCTCATCAATCATTCAACAAACAAGTATTTGAGAAAGACATGTTATTCGCCACCCTTGATACATCCGTTAGAAAAATAAAACTGTCTAATCACCAGCCATTTTTGCTATCTGATACAGTTGGCTTTGTCGATAAACTCCCGCACCATCTCGTTAAAGCCTTCCGGTCGACGCTTGAGGAAGCAACAACGGCCGATTTACTGATTCACGTCGTAGATTTTTCAAGTCCACATTATCAAAAACTAATCAACGTAACCAATCAAACGTTAAAAGAGATCGGAATTGATAATGTCCCTATCATTTACGCTTATAATAAAGCGGATTTAGTCGATATGGAAATTCCAACACTGAAGGATGGAAGTCTGTATCTTTCGGCAAAACAAGAAGTCGGAATGAATGAGTTAGCCTCGATGATTAGCGAGCGGATTTTTAAAGATCAAATTCATTGTGATATGCTGATTCCTTTTGAACTTGGCCGGTTAGTTTCCTACCTTAACGAGAATGCTAATGTATTGTCGACAAGCTACGATGATCATGGCACAAAGTTAACCGTGGAATGTAATTTGAATGATTTTGAGAAATATCAGCAGTATGTGATTGGCAGCTAAACCAACCGATGATTTAAAACTTAGCAAGTGTTTGATTTATTGAGTTAAAAACGGAACAAATTTTTAAAGTGATATATACTATAGGTGAGAAAGGAGCGTGGTTATGTTGAAAAAAGGTTTAATTGGAATCGTAATTGTGATTGCTGTAGTTGTTGTTTTTGGCCTGATGCTTATGTCCAGCTATAACAACTTTGTCAGTTCCGAAGAAAATGTGAAACAGTCTTATGCACAGATTGAAAATCAGCTGCAAAGAAGGCTGGATTTAATTCCAAACTTAGTAAATACGGTGAAGGGTTATGCCTCCCATGAAAAAGAAGTAATTACCTCGATTTCTGATGCTCGTGCAAGACTTGCCGGGGCGAAAACGCCAGGAGAAGAGGCAACTGCGAACGCAGATCTTTCGAATGCGTTAAGCCGTTTGCTCGTAGTGGTTGAAAATTATCCTAACTTAAAAGCAGATCGGCAGTTTTCTCAATTAATGGATGAGCTTGCCGGTACGGAAAACAGAATCGCTGTAGCTCGAAAAGACTACAATGATCAGGTTGCGCTTTATAACAAAAAAGTAAAGCAATTTCCAGGGGCAATAATAGCAAGAATGGCTGGGTTTAATGAAAAGGAATATTTTAAGGCTGATCCAAAAGCACAGCAAGTTCCACAGGTTGACTTTGGAGGCAATGGGTGATGAACGTGAGACGGGTCTTCAGCTTTCTTCTGGTGTTTTTCACCTTTTTTCTGTGTGCAGCAAATGCACTTGCTGAGGATGTTCAAATTCCTGCTCCGGTGGGAGACATTTATGTTCAAGATTTTGCCCAAGTGTTAAACGAAACTGAGAAAACGGAGTTAATTAATTTAGGTAGAAACATTGAAGATCAAACAACAGCGCAGGTTGCCGTATTAATAGTCCCAACAATCGGAGACAAAACGATTGAGGAATTTTCAATTGATGCGTTTCGGAAATACGGTATCGGGAGTAAAAAGGAAAACAATGGAGTCTTGCTCGTATTATCGATGAAAGAACGCAAAGCAAGAATTGAAGTAGGATATGGGCTTGAGGGCAGAATTCCCGATGCTAAGGCTGGTCGAATCCTTGATGAATATGCCATTCCTTATCTGAAGAATCAACAACCGAATAAAGCAGTGGTTGAAACCTATAAGGTGCTGGCGAAAGAGGTCCTCGCTGAATATGGAGTAAAGAGTGGTGAGCAGACACCACCAAAGGAAAAAGGGATTGGGATTCCTTCATGGCTGCTCATCATTATCGTTCTTGTCGTCGTGTTTCTTGACTTTAAGTTCTTTGGGGGAACGCTTACTTATCTTCTCCTTTCCATTCTGTCCCGGGGCGGAGGCAGAGGAGGAGGCGGTGGTTCCCGCGGTGGCGGTGGCGGCTCATCAGGTGGCGGTGGTGCAAGCCGTGGCTGGTAAAGCAGGAGCTAATCGTCTTAGGTACAGTTAAATAGGTAAATAAGTGAATAAGATTGCAAAAGGTGTCAGGCACCACTGAAACGTCCACCGAGTATGGACAAATGTATTTCTGTGGTGCCTGACACCTATTTTATTAGCCCCTTGCGGAGACGCAGGGGGCTGGCGCCTTTTCACGAAGAAAATGGACCATATTTGCAGTGGTGCGCAAAAAAACTAAGTTATACGTTCAAAGCCAGTTGAAGCATCAGTTCAATGGCAGCGGGTATGGCATCTTCATCAATATCAAATTGCGGATGATGGTGTGGGTACTGGCTTTTCTCACTTTGCATGCCTACCTTAATAAAGGCACCTATTTTTTCTTTGAGGTAGTAGGAATAATCCTCCGCTCCAAGCACGGGCTCGACGGCCATAAATACATCAGGACCAAATGTTTTTTCGATAATTTCTTTAGCAACCTCACAGGCCTCTGGGTGATTATATAATGGTGGAGTCCCTTCAATAAATTCATAACAGCCAGTTGCTCCAAAGCTTGCGCAAATCGCCTCAGTTAGCTGGGCAGTTTTTTCGTGCATTAACTCAGCTGCTTCGTGCGTCATTGCCCGAATGGTTCCCTTTAGCTTCACTTCAGAAGGGATAACGTTATATGAATTGCCTGCTTGCATCCCTCCAAATGAAATAACCCCTGCATGTAAAGGGTTTAAGTTTCTGCTGACAATCGATTGGAAGGCTTGAATAAGATGGGTGGCAATGTAGATTGGATCCACGGTATCGTGCGGATAGCCTCCGTGTCCGCCTTTTCCTTTAATGGTAATGTCAAAATCATTGCAGGATGCCATGGCATACCCTGTCGCGAAGCCAATTTTACCAAGAGGCATGCTTGACATTAAATGAATTCCATAGATTACATCAACGTTGTCTAATACTCCCTCTTCTACAAGCTGTTTCGCTCCGCTTGGAGACGCTTCTTCCGAGCTTTGAAAAATCAAAAGGATATTATTCTTTACTAGATGAGGGTTCTCGCTCATCCATTTCGCGACAGCGAGGAGAACAGCTGTATGGCCATCGTGGCCGCATCCGTGCATGACTCCTGGGACTGTTGAAAGATAAGGTTTGTCCCCTTCTTCTTGGAGCGGAAGAGCATCCATATCTGCTCGTAATGCAACGGTTTTGTTTCCTTCAGTGCCTTTAAAAAATGCAACCACATTTGGTGCAGAAAACCGGTTAACTAAAGGGATTCCAAATTCAGCTAATTTCTCTTTTACGTAAGCAGCTGTTTCATATTCTTGTCCCGAAAGCTCTGGGTGCATATGAAAATGTCTTCGCTGCTCTATGGTCCAGGCTTTTAACTCTGAATCTACTAATTTTGTCTGTAACATGATGATAACCTCCATTAGTTAGGTTTTTTCTATTAAAATTATTGTATCAATCTGTAAAGGAGTGTATTTTTATGCAAATGATTGTAAGGTATATTCGTAGATAAAGCAAGCAGAATATATTAGTTTTTCTCATGAAATCAGATTCATAACGTTTAAGCTACAAGTGAAGGGGTCCAATCCATACGCAGCTAAACGGCCGCTTGCGCTATTCTTATTAAACGGGCATTTCTTCTTTTCTCATGAATTGTCTCCGGTAAGCGGAGCGTGTGGCGGACAAATTAACCCGATTTGTCCACGGACAGTGCCTGACACCCGATGGTAATAAAATTATACTTTTCTTAATTATATGAATCGAGTATTGTTTTCATAAAGAGGATAAGCCAACTTGGGTGGGGGAACATAGGATGTTTATGCTTAATCTTAGTACACAAAAAAGACTGTTTATTATGTTTTTGGTAGTGGCGTTGATTCCGATGTTAACATTAGGGGTTATTGCATATGATCAATCGGCGAAAGTGGTGAATGGAAAGCTATCAAACTATAATCATTTTGCTGGCGAAAAGATTAAAACACAGCTCGATCAAATATTGGAGGATATGTATTATAGCGCTGCTGAAATTAAACAATATTTAGCAGATAGCACATCCGTTAATTTACAGCATCAGGAGCCGCAAACCTATTCGGACTTCAAAGAAGTGAATAATTTAGAGCGGCTTTTGCAGGCTCATAAAAAGTCGAACATCCGCGGGATTTATGTCGTTACTTCTTCAGACTTTTACTACGGAGATAATGATTTTAATGTTAAACAATTTAAAAAACAGGATATATGGAAGCGGACCTTTAGGAGTGGAGACTCGGAAATTGGTATTTACAAACCGTCCTATTATAAAAACAATACTTCCCATCATGTTCTTGGCTTAATCGTTCCATTGAAGTTCTCTTACGGTGTATTAAACAATAGTTATCTTTTAATCGAAACGGATATAGACGATTTATTCGATTTAATGAAAGTATTGGAGCAGGATCTCCATTCAAGAATTACGATTCGAAATGAAATAGGTCAACTGCTCTATCATACGAAAAGTGTCGAGGAAAATCGGAAGGACGACATTATTTGGATGGAACACACAAGAATCAATAATTGGGAATTTGAAATTCGCATACCCCGAGAGGAGTTTTATCAATCTTCTCGCGTGATATTTAAAATGGTCTCGATCGGGATTTTGATTGCCTTTATACTTGCCCTGATGCTTTCCTATATTTTTTCCAATCAGTTTACAAAAGGGATTTTGAAGTTGAAATTTGCCATTGATGAAGTAAGCAAGGGGATATTTGATGCAAAGTTGTCCGTCCATACAAAGGATGAAATTGGGAAACTTGGCTTGCACTTTAATCGGATGGTGGAAAAAATAAAACAATTAATGGAAGAAGTAAGGGAGAAAGAATCAACAAAGCGAGAAGCTGAAATGAAAGCTATTCATTACCAAATAAACCCACATCTTCTTTTTAACACGTTGAATACCATTCAGTGGAAAGCTCGATTGGATGGGAATGAAGAGATTGGAAAAATGCTTTTACATTTAACGAAAGTTCTAGAAGGGAACTTAAATTTCAATATAGAGTTGATTTCTTTAAATAAAGAGTTACAGTCGATTCAGCATTTCTTTGCCATTCAAGAATTAAGGTATGGGCCCAACTTTACTGTTTCCTTGAAAATGAACGAAAAGCTTGAACGAGGGTTGATTCCAAGGATGACGTTACAGCCAATGCTCGAAAATATTTTTTTCCATGCGTTTGAGGATGGGACAGGAAATATTGACCTAGAGTTTACTGAGAATAATGGATATTTTCAGCTCGTCATAATGGATAATGGGAAAGGTATACCCCAGGAAAAGCTAAAAACAATATTTACGAGGCCAAACGAGAAAGTACGGGGTGGAATCGGATTATACAATGTATATCAGAAGTTTTATATCCATTATGGGAAGGACTTTTTGATTAACACTGATTCAGTGGTTGGTAAAGGAACAACCATTTCAATAACTTGGCCAATAAGGTGGGTAGATCAATATGATGAAAATGGCAACCATTAAAGTATTAATTGTCGATGATGATACGATTGTTCGCCGAGGGTTAAGAGCAACAGTCGATTGGGAAAAGTTCGGGATGACCGTGGTCGCGGATGCCCCGAATGGAAAACGGGGTTGGGAGGAATTTTTGAACCATCAACCTGACATTGTCATTACCGATATCGTCATGCCAGAGGAGGATGGACTAGAGTTTTCACGGAAAATAAAAGCCCACGCACCCAAAACGAAAATTCTCTTGCTTAGTTGTCATAAGGATTTTGAGTATGCACAAGAAGGGTTGAAGCTAGGCGCCTCTGGATATTTATTAAAAACGGTATTTGATGATCAAGAACTAAATCATTTTTTAACTACTTTTCAAAAAGAAATTCTGGAAACGCCGAAAAAAGTGGATACGGATTTTTCTGGATTCCAGGAATGCTTTCTATTATGGCTTAGCGGGTATAAAAATGACTTTGAACAACAATTGGACGAGCTCTTCAGCGATAAATGGAAATGGATGAATGATCCGTATTTTGCCTATTTCGTTCAGAACATGCCTCCATCTGGTCAGGAGATTTTTTATCAGTCAACTAAATTTGTCGCTTTAACATTTGGAACAAATTTAACCTACTTCTTTATTGACGAATCTTTTCATCATGAATTTTTAGCCCATTTAACAGAAACAAGGGTGGCACATCCAGACTTAAATTGGATTCATGCTGGTCCGTTATCTGGAAAGGAAGAATGGATGAAATCAGTGAGGGGTTTCCATCATGCCCAACGAAAGGAAGGGCTCTTGCATCATTATCCAATGGTCATTCTCCAAGCAGTGGAGTATATAGTAAGAAATTTATCAAACCCGATGACAGTATCAGACATTGCTGAAGAAGTGGGAATGAGTAGGAGTCACTTAAGCACCTTATTTAAGAAAAAAATGGGTGACAGTATCCATTCGTTTATCGAAAAGAAAAGACTCCAGCTTTCCAAACAGTTATTAAAAGGATCCAGCGTGAACATTCAAGAGATTGGTGAGCAGATTGGAATTCAAGATGCCAAATATTTTAGTAAGTGGTTTAAACGGTGTACTGGTTTTCCGCCATCCTATTATCGAATCCAACAAAAAGACGACGAGCAGCTAACAAAATGACGATAAAAAATAAAAGTAAGGTAAAAATACACGAAATCTAAAACAAATAGAAGTGTTTAACCGCTTTCATACAAGATAAAATGAAAGCGGTTAAATTTTTAATAATAAGAAAATTGACGAAAAGAGGGGTCCTATGAAGAAAAAGAAAATGTGGTTTTCGCTGCTGTTAGCAGTCGTTGTCCTCGTCATGAGCGCATGTAGCTCAAATAATACATCCGGAGATGGGAAAAAGGATGGAAAAACCGTATTACGCTTTGCCACTTGGGATACAGGGGACACATTGAAAATTCAGCAGGATATTGCTAAAGCCTTTGAAAAAGAAAATAAAGATGTAAAAGTGCAGGTTGAGGCATACGGAGATGGATTTGATCAAAAGATCGCCGCCTCATTCGGAGCAAAAAATCCACCTGATGTTATGTATATGTGGGATTTTACTACTTATAATCAATCACTTGAACCACTAGACGGATATGTAAAGAAAGATCCTGAGATTAAAATGGACGATTTTTACGATGGATTGTTTAACTATTCAAAAGTGGACGGAAAACTATATGGAATGCCTGCAGGCTTTTCGACAATGGTCGTGTATTACAATAAAAAGCTTTTTGATCAATACCAGATTCCTTATCCAAAAGAAGGTTGGACATGGGATGAATTTAAAGAGACTGCAAAGAAGTTAACCGATAAAAGCAAAAAACAATATGGCTTTGCTGTAACGTCTGAGCCTGATACGTATGATCTACAAGGTTTGGTTTGGAGTAATGGTGGAAGCTTTATCAGTGATGACGGAAAGAAAATTGATGGGGCAATGAATAGTCCTGAAACGGTTGAAGCGATTCAAATGTATGGCGATATGGTGAAAGACGGAATCGCTGTTTCAACGGGTGGCAAAAATCAACAAAGTGCTAGTGCTATTTTCAAAGCCAACAAACTTGGAATGTTAATAAATGGGATTTGGCCAATTCAAGGCTATAAAGATGCAAAAGTTGATTTCGGAACAGCCATGATTCCTTCATTTGGTTCCAAGCCTGTTAAAGGATTAATCTCATCATCGTCAATTTCCATTGCTAAGGATTCAAAGCAAAAGGACTTAGCATGGAAGTTTGTGAAATTTTACTCTTCTGAACAAGCAATCAAGATGAGAACAGCTGATCTGCCTGTCCGTAAGAGTATTGTCGAAGAAACGAAAGTGAACGAAGATCCATTATATAAGCCATTTTATACAATGTTAGAAAATGCCACAAACACACCTGCGTTTTTACTGGATAAAAATTGGAATGAAATAAATCGTAACCTGTCTGCTGCGATTAATGCTGTCATGCTTGGACAAGATGGGAAGCCATTGTTTGATAAAGCAGTGAAAGATTCCGAGAAATATTTAGCTAAATAGAAAGGTGTTAGGGCTCTACATTCAATAGTGGTGTAGGGCCTTTAGAAAAATGGCAGGAGGAGGTATTTATGAAATCGGGCTTAAGCGTTAATCTAGCACCTTCATCACTCCAAATTAAGAGGAAAAAACAATGGAGTAAACTTATTCCTTATTTATTTGTCTCACCGTGGATCATTGGTTTTGTCGTATTCACACTTGGACCGTTACTGTTTTCATTTGTTATTAGTTTTTTTGATTGGCCGATTGTCGGAGAGAAGAAATTTATTGGATTTTCCAACTATATCACCATGTTTACCGATGACCCACTGTTTTGGCATTCCTTATGGGTCACTGTGAAGTTTGCTCTTTTTTTTGTTCCATTAAACATTATTCTTGCTTTATTGCTTGCAATTTTATTACACCAAAAGGTAAAGGGAAGCTCCCTGTTCCGAACGTTTTTCTATGTTCCCTCTGTCATTTCCGGTGTTGCTTTAGCGATGATCTGGGGAAGTGTTTTCGATGGAGAATACGGAATATTGAACTATTTACTTTCCTTAATTGGAATTGACGGGCCAGATTGGTTAAATAGTATTAACTGGGCGCTTGTTGCGATGGTCATTGCCAGTTTATGGGGCCAAGGGACCATGATGCTGATCTTTTTAGCAGGATTGAAAAATATTCCCCTAGATTTATACGAGGCAGCGGAAATTGATGGGGCAGGGAAAATTTATCAGTTCTTCAAAATTACTGTGCCATTATTATCACCAACCATTCTTTTTAATTTGATTATGACGATTATCGGTGCGTTTCAAACGCTGACTTTAGCGCTCGTATTAACGGGCGGAGGACCACTTCAGTCGACATATTTTTATGCGATGTATGTATATGAAAATGCTTTCAAATATTTTAAAATGGGTTATTCATCTGCAAATGCATGGATTATGTTCATTATTGTGTTAGCCCTAACCATGCTCGTATTCAAATCGTCCAGTATGTGGGTGTATTACGAAAATGAAGTGAAAAGTGAAAAATAAAAGAGAAATGGAGGTGCCCACCGAATGAAAGGTAAAAAGAGGTTACAAAAAAGTTTTGTGTATGGCTTGTTAATTGCCCTATCGCTTTTATTTCTCTTGCCATTTTTTTGGATGGTTATGACATCACTAAAAGGGCCAGAAGAGCTTAGTCAATTTCCACCAAAACTTTTTCCTTCCAAATGGCATTTCGAAAACTTTTCAAAGGCTTGGAACAGTCAGCCATTTAATCTTTTCTTAGTTAATAGTTTGATCGTAACGGCGCTTACGACAATTGGACAAATTATTTCCTCTACTCTCGTTGCATATGGGTTTGCCCGGTTTAAATTTAAAGGGCGTGATTTCCTATTTATTATTTTGCTAGCGACAATGATGATCCCGTGGGATGTAACAATGATTCCACAATATATGGAATTTAATTTATTTGGCTGGATTAATACGTTGAAGGCATTAATCGTTCCTTCATGGTTCGGTTCCGCCTTTTATATCTTCTTATTGCGTCAATTCATCATGTCGATTCCGAAAGAACTGGATGAAGCGGCAAGAATAGACGGAGCGAATGTGTTCCAAATATATTATAAGATCTATTTACCATTGGTGTGGCCAGTCATTGTTTTAATTGCCGTATTCAATATATTAGGAAGTTGGAATGACTATTTAGGACCATTGATTTTCTTAAATGACCAAAGTAAATATACGTTGACCCTCGGTTTGGCACAATTCAAAGGTGTTCATGATGTAGATACGAATGGGATTATGGCCGTAACTTTCTTAATTAGTATTGTTCCTCTTATATTGTTCTTCTTGGCACAAAAGAAAATTGTCGAAGGTGTGCAAACAACAGGTTTGAAATAATCATATCGAATGGGTGAATTTAGGTTCATCCATTTAGTTTTATGTTGAGGATTAAAACCCGCATCTTTTTGAAAGGTTGAAACACTCTATGATACAGTCATTACAATTTTTATCTTTGCCGTCAGGTGTGAAGCGTTTTTTGGCCACTGAAGCACTGTACGGGCTGAGCATTGGAATGTTTACCTTGATCTTGAATCTTCATTTTATTGAAATGGGTATTTCCGAAAAGCAAATTGGCCTTATCACATCAATGGGGATTTTAGTAATGGGGATTTTTGCGATACCTGTGAGTATCTTGGCTAAAAAAGCCGGTCGAAAAAAGCTGCTGGTTTCAGGGATCGCGAGCATTGCCATTGGATGCAGCGTTTTTGCGTTTGCGGAAAGCTTTGTGTTCTTTTTTTTGGCTCAATTTATCGTATCTATTGGTCTGACCCTCGTGGAAACGACGGAAATACAGCTGTTGTTCCATTATAGCCGTTCAAAGAGGGAAGAAACTCAGGCGTACAGCTTTTTATTCGCCGTGTTTACTGCCTTTACCGGTGCGGGAACATTGCTTGGGGGTTTTTTGCCAAATTGGATTGAGCTTTCTGGGAGGGGCTACCACAACACATTAATTGCCACGTCGTTTTTATTTCTATTATTAGCATGTGCAAGGGGAGGCCTGCTGCCGTCTGAGAAGCGGAGGGAAACTTTACGTCAGACGGATAGGGAACAGAAAGAGGGAACTAGACCAGAACGGAAGGAGCTTTCTCAAACAAAAGGCAAGCTATCCCGTAAACTGTCGCAAAAATTACTGTTTTTTGCGGTATTCGCCCTAATTACAGGCGGAGCGGTATCCTGCTTGCAGCCTTATTTAAATTTATATATCAAGTTTCGCTTTGATTTCTCGAATGAGGCTGTGTCAATCCTGCTGGCTTTAAATGGCCTGGCCCTGTTTATTGGTTCCGTCATTTCGCCGGCACTGATAGACCGTTTCGGCACGAAAAAGACGTTTTTCTACATTTACTTGGTAAATATGATTCTCTGTTTTATTTTATTTCTGAACCTTCCAGCCTTTTTCTTTTCGGGCCTTTTACTCATAAGAGGCGGGGTTTTTACGATGCTGACAAATCTGGTTGACAGCTTGTCGATGTCCTCGTTCAAGGATGAAGAACGCGATTTGTATGCCGGGACGAGAGCGGTGTTCCGCAGCATTGGTTCTGCATTAGCAGCCTTCATGATTGGTGCGATCTTAGCTGGTAAAAACTATACGCTTCCATTTTTGCTGGCAGGCTTGCTCCTCCTCCTCGGATATGTGTATTTTGCCAATGTAATCAGACCGAAATTTTTCGAAACCGATCAGGAATTTCGAACGAGTAGTCAAGGTGAGATAACAAATGAATGTTGAAAGAGAAGTGATCATATGTTTGATATAAAAAAAATCCCCTTCAGTCGTTCCGGTTCTTTTATTACGATTTCACTCAATCATCAAAAGGACGGCGATGGGGCGCTTTACATCCGGAACATCCGGAACGGGGATAACGATTTTGGTGCAGTGTTCCGGATTGATCTTATTAGTGAGGGGACATCTCTCCCCTATAATTCGGTATTAAATCCGAGCATCCTCCGGCTTGAAGCTGAAGAAGGGTTTGCAGAATTTTGTATAGCAGAAGCTCGTGTTTTACAAATAAGAAGTCAAGGAGTAGGGGTAAGGCTGACGGGTATTACCGGTGCTTATGATTACGCTGTCCCTGTAGAAGAGAATCGCTGGGAAGTCAATCATTCGCTTCAGGAAATGCGCTATATGCTTACGGCTGTAAAAGGGCGGATTGAAATGGATGCTCCTTTCAATGAACAGCGCTGTGAGAAAATCATTGCTGATTTTCTGCCAGAGTCGCAGCTTACGGAAATGGAATGTGTATTGGAAGAGTTTACTACCGTTTACCAAACCCGTTCCTATGCTACTTTTTCAGAAGGACATGAAACCGTTAAAAAAGAATACGAGTCGTGGCTTGCGCACACACTTGAGACGCCTAAAGAGTTTACTAGAGGGAAAGAGCTGGCTTCCTATATTACTTGGTCTTGCGTTGTTTCTCCTGAAGGAAAACTATCAAGGCCAGCGATGTACATGTCGAAAAACTGGATGACAAACATTTGGAGCTGGGACCACTGCTTCAATGCTCTTGCGCTTGCAAAAAAATCCCCTGAACTAGCCTGGGATCAGTTTATGATCTTTTTTGATGCGCAGGATGAGTCCGGAATGTTGCCAGACTTTATCAATAACAGGTTCGCATTGTGGAACTTCACGAAACCTCCTATACATGGCTGGACACTAAGACGTATGTGGGAGCAAAACGAATTTGTTACCGTGGATAAATTGCAAGAGGTTTATCAGCCGCTGGTGAAATGGACGAAATGGTGGCTGACATTCCAGGACAGCGACGATGATGGGATTCCGCAATACAATCACGGAAATGACAGCGGCTGGGATAATAGCACGATTTTTCACAAAGGAACTCCTGTTGAAAGCCCGGATCTCGCTTCGTTTTTAGTACTGCAAATGGAGGTGCTGTCGGAAATCGCTCTCAAGCTGGGTAAGGTCGATGAATCCGACAAATGGCTGCAGGAATCTCAAGCGTTGTTAACGAGAATGATTGACCATTTTTGGACTGGCCAGCGATTTGTGGCCAAACGTTCCGGCACCCATGAAGTCATCGAATCAGATAGTTTAGTATTATATGTTCCTCTGATTCTCGGAAACAGGCTGCCAGTGGAAATTATAGAGAAATTGGTTGAAGGTATAACGCAAAAGGGCTTTTTAACAGAATATGGCCTGGCAACGGAACTCCCGGACAGCCCATATTACCGGGAGGATGGCTATTGGCGGGGGCCGATATGGGCACCAACCACCATGCTGCTCACTGATGGCCTGCTCGAATCAGGCGAAAAGGAATTCGCCCTCGAGGTTGCCCGTAAATTCTGTTCGATGGCCTCGAAATCAGGCATGGCAGAAAACTATAATGCTCTGACTGGAGCGGGTCTACGTGACCCGGCATTTACCTGGACATCGAGTGTATTCCTCATTCTTGGTAAGCTGCTTGCTGCTGATGGCGAGGTAAACGATTGAAAACAAGGGCAGTCGACTAAGTCTCTAAGTTACCTCCTTACAAAAAAATATCAACGATTGCGAGGGTGAACGATGAAAAAAATGAAAAGATGGGAAGATATTCATACAGATGGAATTAACCGCTTGAGTGCCCGTGCTCATTATATCAGCTATCCATCTCGGTTGGCGGCAGAAAAGGAAGAAGCGAGCAATGCTCACTTCTTCAAAAACCTTAATGGAACGTGGAAATTTACGTTCCTCGAAGCACCAGAATATTGGCCAGATGGGTTTTATCAAGATGATTTAGATACAAAGGATTGGGATGATATTACGGTTCCCGGTAACTGGCAGCTTCAGGGCTATGGGAAGATGCATTATTCTGACCTATGGTATAACTTTCCGATTATCCCACCTCGTGTACCAACGGATAACCCAACAGGCATTTATCGCCGTGAGTTTGAGCTAGAGAGAAACCTTGATGGCGAACAATTAATAATTCGTTTTAATGGTGTTGATTCAGCCTATGAAGTGTATGTAAACGGAGAGTTTGCAGGCTATAGTAAAGGCGCCCGTATTCAAGCTGAATTTGATATTACAGGCCTATGTCGCCAAGGTTCAAACACCTTAACTGTCCGTGTGTTCCAGTGGTCGGACGGCACCTATTTAGAAGATCAGGATATGTGGTGGCTAAGTGGGATTTTTCGAGATGTTGAACTCTATACGAGACCAATCGCTGGCCTCTATGATTATACCGTGAACACGGAGCTCGACAGTGACAATCAGAATGCGACATTATCCGTTTCAGTCAAGCTGACAGAGCAGCACGGTCAAACGATTGTTTATGAATTAGTCGCTCCGGACGGCGAGAGAGTTTTTAGCGAGGAAAAACAGGCAGACGAAACTTTTAGCAAATATGTAGCCGCACCATTGAAATGGAGTGCAGAAGAGCCAAATTTATATCATCTTTATATGACAGTAATGGAAGCTGGAAAAATTGTAGAGGTCATTCAACAGAATGTCGGCTTCCGCTCAATCGTTATGGCTGGTGACACCTTTCATGTAAATGGAGTCGCGATTAAATTGAAGGGTGTAAACCGTCATGACTACAACCCTAAGACGGGGCGTGTGGTGTCGAAAGCGGAAATTGAGCGCGATATTAAGACGATGAAGCAAAACAATATTAACGCGATCCGTACAGCTCATTATCCAAACTCTCATTTTCTTTATGATCTTTGTGACCAATATGGGATGTATGTGATAGATGAAACGGATTTAGAATGTCATGGCTTTGAACTGACAGAAAAATATAATTGGATTAGTGATGATCCTGCCTGGGAAACAGCTTATGTCTCACGTCTTGAAAGGATGATTGAGCGAGATAAAAACCATCCATGTATTCTCATGTGGTCGCTTGGAAATGAATCGGCATTTGGTCATAACTTCCGCGCGATGGCCAAACGAGCGAAGGAAATGGATCCGACGCGCCTCGTTCATTATGAAGGAGATCGTGAAGCAGAAGTAACCGATTTGCACAGCACGATGTATACATGGCTCGAACGTAATGACGACCGGTTAACGATGGATAAAGTAATTGAAAAAGCAAAAAAGCCACATATTCTCTGTGAGTATGCCCATGCGATGGGAAATGGACCTGGCAATCTGAAAGAATATCAAGACTTATTTTACAAGCATGATAAGCTTCAAGGCGGTTTCATTTGGGAATGGTTTGATCATGGAATCGAAACGGTTTCGGAGGATGGTACTGTGTACTATCGGTATGGCGGAGATTTTGGCGACGATCCTACGAATGGAAACTTCTGTATCGATGGGTTAATCATGCCTGATGGTACGCTGTCACCAAGTCTATTTGAATATAAGAAGGTTATTGAGCCAGTTCAAACAGAATGTATTGATTTAGAGAAGGGGATATTCCGACTTATAAATCGCTATGATTTCCTCTCATTAGATCATTTAGAGTTAACATGTTCATTGTTTGAGGATGACAAACTACTGGAGTCCTTTACGGTTGAACTTCCTAAGCTTGTGGGACGTGAAACAACAGAGCTTCAGCTGCCAATAGGACAAGATATCGAGAGAGTTAGTGGTGCCAACTATTATTTCGGGTTTTCCTATACACTAAAACAAGACACACCATGGGCAGCAAAAGGTCATGAGTTAGCGAATGCTTCCTTTGTACTCCCTGGTAAAGAGAAATTGCCTAAAGTGCATGTAGATGGCGATCTGCAAGTAACAAAAGAAGGTGCCATGTTAAGTGTTAGTGGCAATGATTTTACAGTAACCTTCGATTGTGTCAAAGGGGCTATAAAAGAAGTAACCCGTAACGGTAAGATTCAAATTGAGAAGGGGCCGCAGTTCCATTTCTGGCGCGCGCCGATTGATAATGATATGTACTTACTTAATGATTATCGAACAAAATATTTCATGCATTTAGGACATGAGATTGTCGAAGATGTTCGCTACGAGTTGAAAGACGGAGTGTTTGAATGGCATACAGATGCATTGTACGGCACAACAAACAGCTCTTGGTATTATCAGCTTCAGTATCATTACAGCATCTATCCGGATGGAGATATTGTTTGTAAGATTGACGGAGTGGCATCAGGCATGAAAGAAAACGCGCCTGTAATGGTTCCGCGTCTTGGTCTACACCTACAATTAAACAAAGATTTTGACCAAACACAGTGGCGCGGCAGAGGCCCCGGAGAAAGCTATGTTGATTCTAAACAAGCGAATCACTTAGGTGTATACAGAAAAACGGTTGATGATTTGTTCACGAACTATGTGAAACCGCAAGAAAACGGCAACCGTTCCGATTGTGATTGGGTCAGCATTACGGATCACGATAAGAATGGCCTTATTTTTATCGCCAATGATACGTTTGATTTTAGTGCATCACACTATGAAGTCAGTGATCTAGAACAAGCGAAGCATACTATTGATTTGAAGCCGCGGGACTACATTGTCTTAAATCTTGATTACAAGCAAAATGGTCTCGGCAGCAACTCCTGCGGACAAGATCAACTAGAAAAATACCGTTGTAAATTCGAAGACTTTACCCTATCATTCCGGATTTCGCCATTCAACAGCGAAAAAACAACAGCAGTAGAGCTTGGCCGGGAAAAATAAGGTGTCAGGCACCACTCGTGGACATTTGTCCGCTTGTGGAGGACGGTGTGCGAATGGTGTCAGGTACCAAGAAAAGTTGGCAGGTAACTAGGTTCTGCCAACTTTTTTCTTTTCTTGTTCCGTGGTGTACAAAGGTTCACCGCAATTTGTAGATTTCAAATAAGTGAGAAGTTAATGGATTGATCCGGCAGAATTAATGCTATAATTTTTAAAAAAAAGGTGGTGAATTGTCAATGTGTTTAATATTGTTTGCCTATCAAGTACATCCAGTATATAAACTCATCGTGGCTGCAAATAGAGATGAATTTTATCAAAGGCCGACTGCACCGGTACATTATTGGGAAGACAATACTGAAATCCTTGCCGGACGGGATTTAGAAAAAATGGGCACTTGGATGGGAGTTACCACCGCAGGACGTTTCGCTGCGCTGACTAATTATCGAGATCCCAAAGAGTTAACAGATGGGAAACGGTCTCGCGGAGAGTTGGTAGCAGAAGCCCTGAAACACAAAGAGGATGTAAAAGATTATATGCAAAGCCTTGCCGAAAATAATGAGGTTTATCCTGGCTATAACTTACTTGCGGGCGATGCAAATGAGCTATTTTATTATTCGAATATTGGGCAAGTGCTGCAAAAGATTGAGCCAGGTATCTATGGTGTCAGCAACCATTTGTTAAATACCGAATGGCCAAAAGTGAAAATAGGCAGGGAAGGCATATCGCAAATCATAAGCGGAAAACAGGAGGATTTGGTAGAAAAGCTTTTGATGCTGCTCCAAAATTCTGACCCTGCCTCGGACAGCCTTCTTCCTATTACAGGCGTTTCATTAGAATGGGAGAGAATGCTCTCACCGCTGTTTATCAAAAGTGAGCATTACGGGACCAGAAGCTCGACCGTTTTATTAATGTCGGAAAGAGAGATCCAATACGAGGAACACGTCTTTTCGAAGGATGGTGTACATAATCAGAAATATACGATAAAACTATGAGCATCATCCCATAGAAAAAAGAATCAAACGTTTAATAAAAATGTAGTCAAATGACGAAACCCCTCGAATATCAAGGAGTTTCGTCATTTGATTATTATTCTTCGAACATCCCCAGCAGCCTTTTTTTCCTCCACTGTGTATAAAAAATAAGGCAGCCGATCAGGAAGATGAAAATAAAATACATACTATATTTAGAAAGATACGTCCCAACCATCATCCAGTTCCCACCAAGCACCCTCCCTAGAGTAATAAAAGTAAAACACCAGGTTACCGCCCCTGAATAGGCAAATAGGGCAAACCTACGAAAGGAGTAGCCATTAATACCAGCAAGATAGGCGGTGATGTGCCGAACTCCGGGAATAAAAAAGCCGATAAATAAGAGAAAAGGTCCAAATTTCATAAACAGTTTTCTAGTTCTATTCACTCTTTCTTCCGTAATATGTAATTTTGGACCAAACTTTATTAAAAATGGTAGTCCTAATTTTACCCCTAGGATATAACTTAAGGAAATACCCCCACAAGCCCCAATCATTGCAGATAACAACGAAGGCAGGTAAGAAATTTTACTATCAAAAACATTATATCCTACATAAGTTAGCAGAAGCTCATCTGGGATCGGGAGACCAATAATACCTCCAACCAATGAAATGATAATTCCAAAATAGCCATAGTGTTCAATTAAATGATTCAAATGCTGCATAATACCAACACATCCTAGGATTAACATTAACAACAGAGACAGCTTACCGCCTTTATTTTCTACCAAAAAATAAAAATAATGTAATATTTTCTTGATTTCTTACACCGTTTTTAATCCTACCGAATTGTTTAACCTTGGACTGAATATAGTAGGTTAAATGATTTTGTTTTTAGGGGGGAGTCTGCGTGCCGATTGAATGGAATGAAAAGGAACAAGTATTTCATCTATATAGTGGCAGAATGAGTTATATCATTCAAATTGTCCATGGAAAATATCCTGCGCACTTATACTGGGGCAAACGGGTTCGGGTGCAACAGCCTTCTTCTATCCTGGCATTTAAGGGAAGGGCATTTTCTCCGTCTACGGAACCGACCGACCCCAAGTTTTCGCTTGATACATTGCCACAGGAATATCCGGCGTATGGAAACGGGGATTTCAGATCACCTGCCTATCAGCTTCGTTCCCCAGATGGCTCAACAATTACGGAATTTGTTTTTGATTCCCATGAGATTTTTCAAGGAAAACGCCCGCTTAATGGGTTGCCTTCCGCCTATGTTGAAGATGATTCTGAGGCGGATACATTAGTTATCACACTGGTTGATTCACTGCTTGGGGTTGGGATGAATCTCAGTTATACGGTTTACCGTGACCTTGATGTTATCACCAGATCTGTTTCCATTGAGCACTTTGGCAGTCATGAAGTGGAATTACATAAATGTATGAGTATGTCGGTCGATCTCCACCAATCGGATTGGGACTGGCTCCATCTACAGGGAACATGGGGGCGGGAACGTCATATTGAACGGCGGCCCTTGCACCACGGGATTCAAACCATTTCTTCAGCTAGGGGGGCAAGCAGCCATCAGCATAATCCTTTTGTTGCCTTACTTTCGAAGAATGCGAACGAAGACAATGGCGATGTTTATGGAATTAGTTTAGTTTACAGCGGGAATTTTCAAGCTGACCTTGAAGTAGACCCTTTTCAAACAACAAGGCTCGCAATCGGGATTAATCCGTTTGATTTTACCTGGTTGTTAAGGCCGGGAGAAACGTTTCAAACTCCGGAGGCCTTAATGGTCTATTCTTCTGATGGCCTCGGTGGGATGTCCAGAACGTATCATCAATTACTTCGAACCAGGGTTTGTCGTGGTGTGTATCGTGACAAACCGCGTCCGATTCTCTTCAATAGTTGGGAAGCTACCTATTTTCATTTTACTGAAAAAAATCTAAAGGATATTGCTGTGGCCGGAAAAGAACTAGGAATTGAGTTGTTCGTCTTGGATGATGGCTGGTTTGGTCGTCGTGACAATGATAAAAGCTCATTAGGTGATTGGGTGGTAAATAAGAAAAAACTGCCTAATGGGTTAAAGGGCATAGCTGATTATATTGGGAAAAAAGGGATGCAGTTTGGGGTGTGGGTCGAGCCGGAAATGGTTTCTCCGGATAGTGAATTGTACCGTAACCATCCTGATTGGTGTCTGCATGTGCCGGGACGCAAGCGGACGCTGTCTAGAAATCAATTAGTCCTTGATCTAAGCAGGGAAGATGTAGGGAATTACTTAATTGAAACCCTAACGAAGGTTTTTAAGAGTGCTCCGATTTCGTATGTGAAATGGGACATGAACCGAAATATGACGGAAGTTGGTTCGGCCCGGCTGTCTCCTGAAAGGCAAAGGGAAACAGCACACCGCTATATGCTTGGCCTATACCGGATTTTAGAAAAACTAACTGAACGATTTCCAGATATTTTGTTTGAAAGCTGCTCGGGTGGTGGCGGCCGTTTTGATCCGGGGATGCTGTATTACATGCCGCAAACCTGGACGAGTGATGATACCGATGCGGTCGAAAGGTTAAAAATTCAATACGGAACAAGTCTTGTTTACCCAGCCATTACGATGGGGGCCCATGTCTCAGATGTGCCGAACCACCAGGTGGGCAGGACAACCCCGCTTTTAATGAGATGCCATGTGGCAATGGCGGCAAATTTGGGTTTTGAATTAAAAATCGATCAGCTGAGCAGTGAGGAGAAAACACTAGTCGCCACGCAAATCCAAAAGTATCAACAAATCAAAGATGTGGTCTGTTTTGGTGACCAATTCAGGCTGTTAAGCCCATTTGAAGGAATGGATACAGCGTGGATGTATGTGAATCCAGATCAGGAAAAAGCGGTTGTGTTTTATTACAAAACACTGGCCACACCGAATCCACCCTTTTTTAGGCTAAAATTGCGCGGACTAAAGTCCGGGGAGATGTATAGAGTAAACGATGATGATAAGGTTTTTTTTGGAGATGAGCTTATGCAAATAGGCTTAAGTTTGCCATTGATTAAAAAGGATTTCGCCTCTTATCTTTTTCAAATCCAAAGGTTAAAAAAGTAATTTTGATGAATACGTCAAAACCTCCGTAAAAGGAGGTTTTTTGGATAGATATTGCTAAAGATCACATCCAACTTTTGGATGATTGAAACAGCAGTGGGGCTCTGACTGCCGGCTTTTCAGGACTAAACATGACGATTTGTGTTAAACTAACCCAAGACTTGTATCTAAATTCACAATAATAATGGAGTGTTTATATGAGTAATGCTAAAGGAAAAAGCGGAACAGGCAGAGGAACAGGCAAAAAGGGCTGGAATCGTTGGCAAGCAGGTGCTAACAGAGCAAAGAGCGCCAAACCATATGTAAGCAAAGGGGTTAAACATGCTGTAAATGCAAAAACCACCAGCAACAATAAAAATGACACATCCGAAATGTAGCAACCTAGTCTTGAAATATCACATTTAGTGGGTTTTGCTAAATTATAACAATTGAATACTATTGCATATTGGTTTTTTTGCATACGATTGCAAAAAATGAAAAGGGAATCATGTGAGAATCATGAACGGTCCGGCCACTGTAATTGGAGAGCAACCTTCTATCTATGTCACTGAGTTATAAACTTGGGAAGGCAGAAGGAAGCAATGACCCAAAAGTCAGGAGACCTGCCAAAATGTATTGTGGAACCTTCCGGGAAAAGGCGAAGCTTAGTTGGTGTACATATATTGGTGTTTTCTGTAAATTCATATATTTAAAATTAACAAAGCATTGATCTTCTTAATGGAGGATCAAGGCTTTTTTTATATAAAAAATCAAACTCCCCTTTTTTAACAGGGGTAATAAAATTAAGTAGGCATTAATTGTACGTAAATTCCATTTACTATCCACCATTATCATCACATTTGTATTAGCATTTTCACTTTCTGCTCCTGTCTTTACTCCGGTTCAATTTTTTCTATTAAATAAAGAGTGTCCCGATAAACCGATTTCCTTTATATGACTTTCGTCCAACTTGTTTCCAATATGGAAAACTAGTATTAACGCAAATTTATGAAGGCCTAACATAAGTATTCCTGCGATTGCTTGATCAAGTCGGGTATTAAATGGGGGCGGAAGAAGTGTGAATGTACTAGAATGAACGGGTAAACATAGACTGGATGTTATTTGTGTTAAAAAAGGATTATTCCCTCCAGTTATTAGTGCCTGTAATATGATAAATAAACAGGCGGGCATAAGAAGGATTCCGCTTAGGACAGCATATCGTTTTTTTTGTTTGTTAAGGACGCGGATAGTGGAAATGGGTTTGACGATTGGCCTCCAAATACTAAATGATAGAAAAAATAGTAGCAGTAAATATCCGTTATGAATGGTAGGATTTTCTGAAAAAATCGTTAAAATAAATGGTATATGATACATGAAGAACAATAAGGCGAAAATACAAAGTGAAATCAGTGGCCTGTAGCAAAGGATTTTCATATTGTGAATCAAAGTAATTTTTACGAATCGCTGAAATACTAATTCAGGCGTACCTAACAATAATAGAGGAGGAATAATAAAAAATAAAATACTCATTTGGATCATATGCAAGCTGAAGGATAGATGGCTCAAAGTTGCTAAAGGGCTGCCGGTTGTTAAGATGAGTAAGGCTAAACTGAGGAGAAAGAGAAGCGGCTGCTTATTAAGCACGGTTAATTCTGAATACCTTTTTATGAATATCATATATAAAATGGCCACAAGGATAACAACTACTAATATAGGAATATTCCACAGTACTTCAAACCCAAATAAAAGAGAGTAATCCATGTTATTTCACCCCCATCAGTTGGAAGTGATCGAATCCACTTCCTTCATTATGTTTTCTTGCGGGTAAAGAGAGGGGAACTAATCAATCATTTGAATAAATATTTATCGGTATTGGATTATTTTATTAAACAATCCTATTTTTATCTTATTTGGTTTAAGTTGTACTTATTCATTAGGGGGGATGGGAGGATTAAAGCAGAAAGCTTGGTCACTGATAATCAGCGTCGTTGACTATAACATAGAAGCTTAATCCCGATGTGTAAGTATGATCCAATATAAAAATATATAAAAATATTTAAATGTTGTTGACTTTGTAAATTTATAATAGTAATATATGAAAAGTCGTCAGCAAGGCGATGAGCAGTAAAAAACAAAGTTGTTGACATTAACAACTTGAAATGCTATATTAATAAAGTTGCTTCTGAAAAAAGAGGTAACGAACTTGTTCTTTGAAAACTAAACAAACAAAAACGTCAACAAACAAAAAATTATTAGTTTCAA